>NZ_JAUBQM010000028.1:0-68271 GCF_036701245.1 Microcoleus sp. Pol14D4 | reverse complement strand
GAATTTAACCGGCTTCTCAATTCACTTATCATAGACCTTTAGTTTTGTCAAGTCCGAATACTGAACTGACGCCCTAGACGACGTGCAAACCATTCTGGGCAGCGGACAATTAGCAGGAAATTACCGCCCCGAGTGCGAAAATTACAGCATCCTATTCAGACAAATCGGAGAAACAACCCACAACAGTTGCTTAATCCTCAACAGTTGGGAACCACCCAGAGAAATTACCGCCTTAAAAGGTGAAAATTCACCCGTTCGCAGCTTACAACTCAAAGGTATAGGTACAGACGCTACCGAAATTTTCCGACAAAAAAGTTTACTCAATCCCGAAAAATGGGAAAACCTAATTAACGCCTACCGAGGCAATCCATTGTGGTTGAAAATAGTCGCCACCACCATTCAAGAAATATTTCGAGGTAGGGTTGCAGAATTTTTGAAATATGATATGCTATTCTTAGGGGAAGAATTGGCGGCAAACTTGCACCCGCAGATAAATCGTTTGTCAGAATTAGAGAAAAACCTCATCTCCCAGCTCAGTCGCGAAGTGAATTCAGTTTCAATAGAGCAATTGCTAAAAGATGCGGAGTTGTCGCCCTCGGAGTTATTCAACGGGCTGCAATCTTTGGGAAGGCGATCGCTGGTTGAAATAGAAGAAGAGGAGAATGAAACGCTATTTAGCGTTTGTCCTGTGGTGAGACAATATTTAATATCAAATCCAGTTAATTAGCCACGATATCTGTACGGACACGGCAATGCCGTTTCCCCCATTTTGAGGACACGGCAATGCCGTGTCCCTACCCGCAGCGATGATTTAATATGAAATATGAATACTCCTCAACCTTCATTAACTAAAACAGAATTAAGAAAATCCCTCCTCAACACCCGCAAATCCCTATCAGCACAAGAATGGAGACAAAAGAGCGATCGCCTCTGCAATCACCTGCAAAACTCGCCCCTATTCACCCAAGCAAAAACAATCCTCGCCTACTTCAGTTGTCGCCAAGAACCAGATTTAAGTCCCCTATTTGTAACTCCCCGCAAATGGGGATTTCCCCGCTGTGTCGGCAAAGAGCTATCCTGGCACATCTGGCAGCCCGGAGATGCTTTACATACTGGAGCTTATGGCATACTTGAACCACTGCCGGATGCTCCTAAAATAGACCACTCAGAAGTAGATTTAATGCTCGTACCCTCAGTAGGCTGCGATGTTCGTGGCTATCGCTTGGGCTACGGCGGTGGCTATTACGATCGAATGCTCAGTTTAGCTGAGTGGGAATCAAAAGTTACGATCGGCATTATCTTTGAATTTGCCTTGGTCGCCCAGCTACCAGTTGACTCGTGGGACAAACCGCTACACGGAATTTGCACGGAAAGCGATTTGACAATCGTACAGCAAAAATCAAGAAGGTCGATCGAGCAATAAATTTTCAGAAATTATCCCTAGATCCATGTTTATATATATTCTATTTAGGACTTGCACAAGTCTTTGTGAACCTAGAATCTAAAACCTAAAATCTAAAATAGTATGGCCCAGCGCTACGTTCGAGTTAAAACAACACAAGGACACATCCATTACGGTTTACTGCAACTCAGCCACAGTGTTCAAGTATTTGATGCACCGCCCTGGTTAAAAGGACAACCAACCGATTTGGAACTTGCACCAGATACTTACCAAATTCTCGCCCCGTGCTCTCCCTCAAAAATTGTAGCCGTAGGCAAAAATTATGTCGATCACGCCGCCGAGATGGGAACCCCTGTACCGGAAGAACCCCTGCTGTTTTTCAAGCCTCCGAGTGCTGTCATCCCTGCAGGTGCAGCGATTCGCTATCCGCAGCAGTCGGAAAGGGTAGACTACGAGGGAGAATTGGCCCTGGTAATTGGCGAACATTGTACTAACTGCACTCCCGAACAAGCACACAGCAAAATTTGGGGATATACGATCGCCAACGACGTAACAGCCAGAGATTTGCAAAAGCGGGACAACCAGTGGGCGAGGGCCAAAGGTTTCGATACATTTTGTCCCTTGGGGCCTTGGATTGTCCGCGAACTGAGTCCTGCTGCACAATTGCAGACTTTTGTCAATGAGAGCGAGCGACCGGTACAGTCATCCCAGATCGATCGCATGGTATTTTCGCCAGACTTTCTCGTCTCCTACATCAGTCAAGTAATGACCCTAATTCCCGGCGATGTGATACTGACTGGAACGCCACAAGGAGTAGGGCCGCTACAAATAGGCGATCGAGTCAGAATTGAAATAGAAGGCATCGGCAGTCTTGAAAATACAGTAGTTATTGGTTATTAGTTATTGGTTATTGGTTATTGGTTATTGGTTATTGGTTATTGGTTATTGATTGTTATAACCAACAACTAAGAACTTAACTGCTGACAAGTCACAACTAACAAATAACCAATAACTACTGACAAGTCACAACTAACAAATAACCAATAACTACTAACTAACGAACCTGCATATAAACAGCATCCGAAAGCGGAGGAATCTCTGCATAGCGTCCCAAAAGCGACTGCACGACTGCATAGACAAATGCAGCAAAAGCGCCCAAAAACACCATGTTATAGAGAGTTTCCGCAATAAATGCGACTTGGACGCCGTTAGAAAAAATCGGCAAAACCAGACCGCACAGCATCAAAACAATGTCTAAAAGAATTGCCTGCATCGCATTAAAACGAATGAAGTGACTGATGTTTTCGTTTCTAACTACTCCTAAATACAGGGCAAAGAAGATAATCAAGCTAGCAAAGGGCAAACTATAAATTTGCATCAATGGAGCTAGCGGTATCAACAACAGTTGCAGGACAGGAAACTGTTGAAACAGAAACCTGCCAAAGGCAAGCCCGTCAACCAACGGGAGCAAATAAGGCAAAGAAGCAAAAATCCGGTCTGGAACAGTTGTAGATCCGCGCCAAGTCATAATGAACTCTCCTGAGTCGATCGATTAACTATGAATTCCATTAAACTCAGGATAACGCAGCAGCAGGGTTTGTGTTTCGACTCTGCCGGAACTTGCTTTTCACTCAGCAGGGAGCAGCCTCAACTACCAACGGCAGGCTTTCTTATTTAATATTGGCAATGACAAAGCCCATTTGACACTCGTACCGATCGGGCAAATTTTCCGTAGGTTTAGCAACTGGATGTCCGCAGCGAAGCTCTCCACCGCTCCAGCGCGGTTGGCCAGTGCGATCTGCCAGCAAACAACTTTGGCAAACACACTGAGGGGCAAGCATCTGATTTTCCATTAAAATGACTAACATTTGATACCTCCGGCAGGTTTCACACCAGTAATTTCATTGTATGTCAGGAGTTGGGGACAAACCGCTTAACCTGAACACAACGTAATATTTATGTCAATGGTGCGAAATCCGTAGTACGGTATAAGATCCCCAATTCCCAATCCCAAAACTGTCAAGAGGTTGATTATTGTGACGGACACTAACTTAGAATTCCTTTCCAAAACCGATCCGCTAATTGCCGATTTAATCGGGCAAGAGCTCCAGCGGCAGCGAGACCACCTAGAACTCATCGCCAGCGAAAACTTTACCTCCGCAGCGGTAATGGCCGCTCAAGGCTCAGTGCTGACCAATAAATACGCCGAAGGACTGCCAGCGAAACGGTACTACGGCGGCTGCGAATTTATTGACGGCATCGAGCAAATTGCGATCGATCGCGCCAAACAGCTATTTGGAGCCGCTCACGCCAACGTCCAGCCCCACTCCGGCGCTCAAGCCAACTTTGCAGTGTTTTTGAGCTTGCTGGAACCCGGAGACGGAATTATGGGCATGGATTTGTCCCACGGCGGACACTTGACCCACGGTTCCCCGGTCAACGTATCCGGTAAATGGTTCAAAGCTTTTCACTACGGCGTCAGCCAAGAAACAGAACAGCTCGACTATGACGAAATTTTGGCCAGTGCCAAAGAAAACCGACCGAAATTGCTAATTTGTGGCTATTCAGCATATTCGCGAATTATCGACTTTGAGAAGTTTAGAGCGATCGCCGACGAAATTGGAGCCTACCTGCTCGCCGACATCGCCCACATCGCCGGGTTAGTCGCCACAGGACACCACCCCAACCCCCTCCCCCACTGTCACGCAGTCACCACCACCACTCACAAAACCCTGCGCGGTCCCCGCGGTGGCTTGATTATGACTAATGACCCGGAATTAGGTAAAAAATTTGACAAAGCAGTTTTCCCCGGCACTCAAGGTGGCCCCTTAGAACACGTCATTGCGGGCAAAGCAGTAGCTTTCGGCGAAGCCTTAAAGCCTGAATTTAAAACTTATTCGGGTCAAGTAATTGAAAATGCGCGCGCTTTAGCGGAACGGTTGCAGCAGCGGGGTTTAAAACTCGTTTCCGGCGGCACGGACAATCACTTAATGCTAGTTGATTTGCGATCGGTAAACATGACAGGCAAGCTAGCGGACCAATTAGTCAGCGGTGTGAATATTACTGCTAATAAAAATACCGTTCCTTTCGATCCGGCATCGCCATTTGTCACCAGCGGTTTGAGACTCGGTTCGCCGGCGATGACCACCAGGGGAATGGGAACAGCAGAATTTACCGAGATTGGCAATATTATTGCCGATCGCCTGCTAAATCCAGATGATGAAAGCGTCGCAGCCGACTGCCTGCGTCGAGTAGCAGCACTGTGCGATCGCTTCCCCTTATATCCCCACTTGTACTTGAAAGTGCCGGCCTTAGCTTAATTTTCCTGATCGGCAATGGGAAATTGGTAGTTGGAAGTGTACGGGTAAAAGGGTAAAAGAGCAGGAAAAGATTGAGAGTTGCCGGTAGCGATATTGACAACTGGTTTTCACCAAAAATATCGATCGCCAATACGGTTTTTAGTACAGATATTTGTCGGGCGGGGCTGGTTTGACTAACGGTATTTGTCGGTTGCGAAAGATACCGCTAGGGCTGGGCCCGCTCGCCAAATATCGACTTTTTTGCTCGCGAAAGAGTCGATATTTCAAATCGTTAATTCGAGAGTTATGAATGAAAAACCTGGCAATTCGCCCCAGGGCAACTGCCATTGCGGCAAATCTCCGACTCCCAAACCCCCAGTCGCTCTTCAAGATGTTTCCTTGTTATAAGCCATCTGAAATGTAGTAGACTCTGCCTGACAGCCTAATTGCCCCGCACTATTTAAAATTGATTTCAGATGCCGTACCAGTATCTGTACCACATACTCGCTTTCCTGGTTTCTGCGATCGTCGTCCTCTGGAGTACGCCAATAGTCAAAAAAATTGGTCTCAAAAGCGGGCGAGTCGATCGGCCAGGCGAGCGAAAAGTCCACAAGCGCCCTATGGTGCGCTTAGGAGGAGTTTCCATCTTTCTCGGCACTATCACTGCCCTCTTATTTGTCTGGCTCTCAGGAGGCTTTATCGATGCTAACGGACAAGTTCTCAATCCCAAAGACGAATACGAAATTTGGGGAGTCACCCTCGGCGGCATCGGATTCTTCCTCATCGGTTTAGCAGACGACCTATTTTCGCTCTCGGCCTTAAAACGCTTGCTCATGCAAATTGGCGTATCCAGCATCGTTTGGATGGCAGGCGTACAAATTGAGTTTCTCACAGTTCCCTCCCTGGGGCTGACTAATATTGGCTGGCTGAGCTTGCCAATTACCGTGATTTGGCTCGTCGGCATGGCGAATGCCATCAACTGGATTGACGGTTTGGACGGTTTAGCTGCCGGAGTTTCAGGGATTGCAGCAGTTGTAATGCTGATTGTCAGTCTGTCGATGCACCAACCGGCAGCGGCCCTGATTGCAGCGGCTTTAGCTGGCGGGGCCTTGGGATTTCTGCGCTACAACTTCAATCCGGCTCAAATCTTTATGGGAGATGGCGGGGCTTATTTTATCGGGTTTACTCTCGCTGGAGTGGGAGTAATTGGGTTAGTTAAAACTACGGCTGTTACTTCTGTGTTGCTGCCCTATTTAATTTTAGCTGTACCGATTTTAGATATGTCCGCGGTGATTCTCGATCGGCTTCGCAACGGCAAGTCACCGTTTATTGCTGACAAGCGCCACCTCCACCACCGACTTCTAGAAGCCGGACTATCCCATCGATTTGCGGTTTTATTTATTTACTCACTGACACTGTGGGTGGGAAGTTTAGCCCTAGCTTTTTCGCTTCCCAGCGGCGTAATTTACGCTATGGGTGCAACAAGTTTGCTGGGATATGCTAGTTGGAAAGTTTGGAGACACGCTCGATAGTCATTAGTCATTAGTCATTAGTCATTAGTTAGTAGTTAGTAGTCAGTAGTCAGTAGTCATTTACTACCAATGCCCAATGCCCAATGCCCGATGCCCGATGCCCAATTCCCAATTACCAATGCCCAATTACCAAATCTAAAATCCAAAATCTAAAATCTAAAATTGAATGGTTGCTGAAATTATTTGTGTTGGCACTGAATTGCTGTTAGGCGATATTCTTAATAGCAATGCCCAGTTTTTAGCCAAAGAATTAGCCAGTCTGGGAATCCCTCACTACTATCAAACAGTGGTGGGGGACAATCCAGAACGTATCAAACAAGTGTTAGAAATCGCCGTCAGTCGATCGCAGCTTTTGCTCTTCACCGGAGGCCTGGGCCCCACACCAGACGACCTCACAGTCGAAACGATCGCCGATTTTTTTGGGGTTCCCTTAATAGAAAAGCCGGAAATTATCGCAGATATCGAATACAAATTTGCCCAGCGGGGACGCAGCATGAGTCCCAGCAACCGCAAACAAGCTTTAATTCCAGAAAGTGCGGACATTCTGCCAAACCGCTGCGGTTCTGCACCGGGGATTATTTGGCAGCCAGTTTCTAACGTGACAGTAATGACATTTCCCGGCGTACCGGCGGAAATGCACTTGATGTGGCAAGAAACCGCCGTTCCTTACCTAAAAAATGGCGGCTGGTGCAGCGCCACTATTTACAGCCGCATATTGAAATTTTGGGGCATTGCTGAGTCGGAATTGGCGGAAAAAGTAGATAGTTTTCTGAATTTAACTAATCCTACTGTGGCTCCCTACGCCAATCACGGCGAAGTCAAACTGCGGATTTCGGCCCGCGCGGAGTCGTCCGGGGCTGCGAAAAACTTGATTGAGCCGATCGAACAACAATTGCGGCACATTGCCGGCGAGGACTGTTACGGTGCTGATAGCGATACCCTCGCTTCTACTGTGGGTCAATTGTTGCTGGATGCGGGTCAAACTCTTAGCGTGGCTGAATCCTGCACGGGAGGTGGATTGGGGGCGATGCTGACTGGTGTTCCCGGCAGTTCGAGCTACTTTTTAGGCGGGATTATTTCTTACGACAATCAAGTTAAGGAAGGATTATTAGGTGTTAATCCCCAAGATTTAGACGAATTTGGGGCAGTCAGCCACCAAGTGGCAAAACAAATGGCTGCGGGAGTTCGCGATCGCCTCAACAGCAATTGGGGATTGAGCATTACAGGCATCGCCGGGCCCGGAGGCGGCACAGATGCTAAACCTGTCGGACTGGTTTATGTTGGTTTAGCGGGGCCCCACGGGAACGCAGAAAGTTTTGAATACCGTTTTGGCGATGCCAGAAGCCGCGATTGGATTCGGAATCTGAGTAGCTGTACGGCGCTCGATCGGCTCCGGCGTCAATTATTGTTAGCAAAAGCGTAGAAAAAATCCCACGATTGGTCAATTGTCAACAGTCAACCGTAAACTTAAGCTTTATTTAACACTCTCTACTCCGAGATAGTTCGCCAATATTCCGCTGGCCTCTTGATTATCTGTAAAGATTCGTTATGATAATAAGATAGGACTGGTTGGCCAATATACTGACTCTCTCCATTGCTCAAAATAACCAGCAAGCGAGAAAGCAAGTTTGACCTTTGGTTTCAAAGTCGTGCTTGCTTATTTTCAGATATTTAGCCGTCGGTTTAGCAATCTAGACTATAAAAAAAGGAGCTATCCGTTCAATGGAAGACATTGAAAAGGTGCTGGAACAAATTAAAGAATGGGTTCGCAAGCTGATAGAAGGGCTGCTGAGTCCCGAACCTGAACCGGAACTCGAACCGATTCGTATTCCTGTCAACCAACCGAGGAATCGCAGGTAGTCAGGACTGAATTAGAAGTTTGAGGTTTGAGGTGGCAGACTGGTTCTAAATCCCATGTCAAAACTCTCATCGTTTTTGTCGCGCTGGAAATTTTAAAATTGTTAAATATCCTGGTACTTCACGGCCCTAATCTGAATCTATTGGGTCAGCGAGAACCTGGAGTTTATGGTTCTGCGACTTTAAATGATATCAACAAGTTGCTAGAACGAGAAGCGCAAGCCCTCCAGGTGCAAGTCTCAATTCAGCAGTCGAATCATGAAGGGGTTTTGGTGGATGCAATTCACTCGATGTTAGGGCAGCACCAAGGCTTATTGATTAATGCTGGAGCTTATACTCATACGAGTGTGGCAATTAGAGACGCGATCGCCGCGGTGAATATCCCTGCGGTAGAAGTTCATCTGAGCAATATTTACCGACGGGAAGCTTTTCGCCACCACTCGTTTATCGCAGCGGTGGCGATCGGGCAAATCAGCGGTTTTGGCTCAGAAAGTTATCGGCTGGGGCTGCAAGCTCTAGTGAGTTACCTGATTAAAAATTAAAAATTTACCGATTGTAGCGATCGGATGAGGGCAGGTTTTAGATGGAAAACCAGCCCTTATATGTTTGGGCTGAATTCAAATTAATCACAAGAGTTAGGCAAAGAAGTACACTAGAAAAAATTCTAAATTACCAATTACCAATTACTAACAAATTGAGTTAAATTCAAATGCGGCATTCCCTGTTGAGCAAGTTTCAAGGAACCATCCTGGGGGCAGTTTTAGGAGACTTTATAGGCCTGCAATACCAGAGGCAACTCGTGGGTATTCCCCCTCAAACAGAAGACTTGCAGCCGATTTTACAACTGACGAAAAACCAACAATTGACCGTAAGTGGCGCAAAATTGGCGTTGAATTCTGTCAACAGTAAAATCCCAACTGGCAAAGACTCATCTGCATCCGGGAGACTTGCGGTAGCGTGCACTCAAAGTTTAATTCGGTGTAGCGGTTTAGATTTAAAAGATTGGCGCGATACTTGGGAAACATTTGCCAAGTCAGAAATCAACCATCCCCCCAAGAGTGAGTTTCAAATCCTGCTTAAACCTGGTGAAGCTGCCATTGCTGTGCTGCCATCGGCGATGTTTTTTCACGAAAATAAAGCCAAGCTGCGAGAAAAAATCATGCTGGCGATAGAGGTTTGGCACAGCGAAAACCAGCCAGAATGGGAAACAGCAATTTTAGCAGTAGCATATACGATCGCCCGATCTCTTAAAGAAAGACTTGACCCCGCGACAGCCATCGAGCAAACACTTGCTTACCTGAAAACAGATAACGCCTTAACAGAGCTGCTGCTGCAAGTGCAAATACTACTAGAAAAAGGAGCCGATTTAGAAACAGCCGCCACTCATCTGTGCAAAAGCGCCACAGCTTTGCGAGAAATACAGGGCGAAGGTGAAAAAAAATTACAAACCGAGTCCATTGTCAACCCAGGAAATTTGATTCCCATTGCCTTAGCTTTCTACTGCTTTTTGAGCACTCCAGAAGACTTGCGCTTGTCAGTGGTGCGTGCTGCCCGCTGTGGCATAGCTGGACAAATAACCTGCGCTTTGACGGGAGCTTTGTCTGGATCCTATAACGGTGTTGGTGGTATTCCTGTAGAATGGCGGCAGGTATCTCTGGCTGAGGTTAAATCCCAGCAGCTAGCCGACGGCCGAGAAACTTCGCTTTGGGGAACTGGCAGCGATGCAAAAATTTTAGAGTTAGCAGATAACCTGTTTGCTGTTTGGGCCGGAGTTTACAGACCCGATGCCGCACTGGATTCCGCAGCGCTAGCCCGCTCGGTTGCTGCACCTTATGTCATTAGACCTCGTAAAATATAAAGTTTGGAGCTTTTAACGCTAAGGGGAAACCAGAAATTAGCAATTAGTCATTAACAAGTCAAAAGCGAAAGTGGAAGGAGAGCGACCATTAAAAATTAAAAAGTGAAAAATTAAATCGGACGCGCCTACCCCAACAAGCCATGTTTAAACGAGAATATGGGGTTGGGAACGAAGAATCTACGGAGAAACAAGTTTTTTATCTATCACGCGCGAGTTCTGTTCAAAATAGACAAGGGAAGCAAAGAACCTGCTTGCGTTGTTGGTCACCGTCAGGAAAGCCAAATGCTGGCGATAGTCACGCAAAGCAGCCTGAAGGTTTGAACTCTTGAGCCAGGGTAGTTCGGATAAAATCAATCAAGATGCATAGTCAGAGATTCTGACAAAGCTGCTGGATAACAGTGATATATCTTCGACACAAATGAATACGATCTCCTCATTGATGCGGCAGATTGAGCAGCTAGGGGCTGCGCGCTCACTGCGCCAACACATTGCTAAAGTGCAAAATGGCTGTAGCAAAGCAGATACCGATCGCGCTAGCGGGCCTCTCCTGAGCCGTTTGTCGCGCCCGAAATGGATTCTTCCGGAGACTTTTACTACTAGATTTACAAGTAAAACCTCCAAATCAACCCTCAAAAATCAAGCTCGTTCCCCTATGTTGGCGCTGGTCGCGGTAGTTTCTCTAAGTAGCACTCTGGGCCATCGCTTCTACAACCAGCCGAAACTTGATGTGGGAACGAAAGCTCCTCAGACGATTAAGGCTCCTGATACTGCTAATGTCGCGGATTACAAAACTACTGAAGAACAGCGGAAAGCAGCGCGGATCGGGGCTGTAGCGATATTAATGCTAGATCCTGCGGTCGATCGACAAATTTATCAAGAATTGCAACAATTTTTGCAGAAGGGAAGCGAGCTGCGGGAGGCGGTAGGCCTGTTTCCGTTTGCGAGTCCCTCAGTGCTCTCAAATGCTGCTCAGGTTTACTTGCGGGGCTGTCCCGAGTGGGAGTGGCGATCGATTTTGGCGCAAGCTGGGGACAAAAGTGCTAGTTCCGAGCGATTGAGTTTGAGTTCCCCTGCAGTTGCTGGGCAGACGGAGAACAAATCTCGGCAAGATGCTATCGCTCAACTGCAAGCTTATAGCCGATCGGCCCGGGAACAAGACTTTCAACGCCTGACAGACAGTATTTCCTCTGCTCGTCGGCGCTATCTCAATGCTGTCGAGGCGCTGGGAAAACCTTCGGTTTCAGAGTTCCCACAGATTTACGATACTTCGTTGTTTGATTTGTCGGATGCAGCTTGGCAGAAAACCCAAACCGGCATGAGTCGGGCGGCAAAAAGGATGGTGGCTCAAGGTATCCCGCAGGGCTTGCCAAAAGACATTTTGAAAGAAGCTGTGAAGCTGCAAGTGGCTGATGAAGTGCCGTTAGAGTCTCAATCTTTGGCGGTGGAGGGTTTAACAGCGATTTTGCAGCCAAATCTGGTGAGAGATCGCGAGGAAACCAAACAGCTAGCTGAATTAGCAGCGCAAAAGGTGAAACCGGTGACGATCGCAGTAGATCAGGGCGAGATAATTGTTGCACAAGGACAAGAGATCTCGCAGCAAGATTTCCTGTTGCTGGACTATTTTGGTTTAAGTCGGCGGGGGGTGAATTGGCTGGGGCTGACAGGCTTTGTTTGTTTAGTGGCGGGGGCAATAGCGATCGTACTGCTGGTGGAAAGGCACTACCGCTTGCGCCGCAGAGATCATTTGCTATTGCTGCTGCTGACTTTGAGCGCGCCGGTGCTGGTTAGTTTGGGCCTGCCTTGGACGAGTTTGCCCGCGATCGGGATTTTAGCGGGCGGCTTCTACGGTTCGGCGGTGGGAGTGACTGTGGTGGGGCTGCTGTCGGCGCTGCTGCCCATTGGCTTAAATGTGGAGTTGATTCATTTGGTTGCTAGCGGGGCGGGCGGTTTGCTGGGCGCTTTTATGGCCGGGCGGCTGCGATCGCGCGAGGAATTGGCTCTTTTGGGCTTGGCTGTCGGCTTGACTCAGGGTACGGTTTATCTGGTGGGGACTTTGATTGCCAGCGCGGCTGCCGGTGCGATTTGGTACGTCGTGCTCGGTACGGTGGGCGCGCAAAGTTTAGCCGGTTTGGCTTGGAGCGTTGTGGCGATCGGTATCAGCCCTTATTTGGAACACGTTTTTGACTTGATTACGCCGATCCGACTGGCAGAACTTGCCAATCCCAACCGCCCGCTGTTGAAGAAGTTGGCTGCCGAGGCTCCGGGCACTTTTCAGCACACGCTGTTTGTGGCGAGTTTGGCGGAGGCTGCTGCCCGGGAGCTCGGCTGCAATGTTGAGTTGGTCAGAACTGGCACATTATACCACGATATTGGAAAAATGCACGACCCCCTCGGATTTTGTGAAAATCAAATGGGCGGGACCAACAAACACGATGAAATAAATGACCCTTGGGCGAGCGCGGAGATTATTAAAAAGCACGTTACCGAGGGCTTGGTGATGGCGCGGAAGCATCGATTGCCGAAGGCGATTCAGGCGTTTATTCCCGAGCACCAAGGTACAATGTTAATTGCTTATTTCTACCACCAAGCGCAGCAAATTGCTGCAAAAGAAATAGAAGATTTAAAGAGGGCTTTGCCAGATGCGGATAATTCAAAGTTAACGATCGCAAGTCGGGAAGTGAGGGAGGAGGATTTTCGCTACGACGGGCCGATTCCGCAGTCGCGGGAAACGGGGATTCTGATGCTGGCGGATTCTTGCGAGGCTGCTTTGCGATCGCTCAAGGATGCTACTCATGAAGAGGCTTTGAATATGGTTAATCGGATTTTGAGGGCTCGCTGGCAGGATAATCAGTTGATTGATTCGGATTTAACGCGGGAGGATATGTCTCTAATTGCCGAGATTTTTGTGCGGGTTTGGGAACAGTTCAATCACAAGCGCATTGCTTACCCCAGTGCAGTTTTCACTCCCAGATAGGAGGAAATTTTTACTTATGAAAAATCAGTTCGCATTTCAGTTGTGAATCAGATTTCATTGCGATTTGCCCGGTAAAGCGCCATGCACTTCAGGATTGTGGCTGACAATTACCACAGTTTGTTTGATTCCTCAAAATTCCGAAGAGTCGATCTCTCTTTCGGCAGCTAAGTGCGATCGCAATTTTTGCCAGTCTTCGGCATCGATCGCATTTGCAAAAGCGATGATATCTACAACCCCAGCGCGGTCGTCAACAATCCAGCGGATTTCTGGCCGTTCGTCCATCACAAATAAATTTGGTTATTTGTGAATTCAAAAGATTTTAATTTTTAACCGCAGATGAACGCGGATAAACGCAGATTTTTTGTGTTGATTCTATCCTTTGACTCCCGCCGCAGTTTCTGTTGGTACAATATATTTTTGCAATAGCAAAAATACTCCCAAAACTGGAACAATAGAAATAATAGAACCCGCCGCAACTAAACGCCAATCTAAAGAAAATGTCCCGGCTAAATTGGCTACCCCTAAAGGTAAAGTGTAATATTCCGGCCTGTCTAAAACTAGCAGTGGCCACAGAAAGTCGCTCCAAGAACCGATAAATACGAAAATTCCTAGAGTGACTAAAGCTGGCTTAATTGCCGGAATCATGACGTGCCACCAAATTCCTAATTCGCTGCAGCCGTCGATGCGAGCGGCTTCTTCTAATTCTTTGGGAACTGCTAGAAATGCTTGTCGTAATAAAAATATGCCGAAGGCTGAGGCTAGTCCGGGAAAGATTACGCCTAAATAACTATTTTTTAGTCCGAGTTGTACTGTCAATATGTATAGGGGAATCATGACTATTTGGAAGGGAATCATGATTGTGGAAATGATTGTGATTAAGATGGCTTCGCGGCCGCGAAATTTGAGTCTGGCTAAGGGGTAAGCGGCGAGGGCGCAAAAGAGGACGTTGATGCTAACTGTGAGGCCGGCAATTAGGGTGCTGTTGAACAGGTAGCGGCCGAAGGGGTTGGTTTGCCAAACTTTGATGAAGTTTTCGAGGGTGGGCTGTTGTGGCCACAGTTGCGGGGGAAATTGAAAGATGTTTTCGTTGGGGGATTTGAGGGAGGTACTGAGCAGCCACAGCAAGGGAAACAGCATTAAAAGTGCGATCGCGCTCATGATGCTGTACGTCCACAGGGTGTTCCACCGCGAGGGAGTGTGGTTTGGGGAATTTGGTTTTTTAGTTTTGAGATTGTTCATTGTTGGGATATGATAATAAGTCCTTGCTTCGTGAGAAGCCTTGTTGTCCATAAGGGGATTATTGCCATGAAACCGTTTATTTACGAAACTATGTACATTCTGCGCCCTGATTTGGGTGAAGAAATGACAGACCAGGCGATCGCTAAATATCAAACTATTTTGCGCGATCAAGGTGCTGAAAACATCGAAACTCAGCACCGCGGCAAGCGCCGTTTGGCTTACGAAATCGGCAAGCACCGGGACGGAGTATACGTTCAAATGAACTATACAGCTCCGGGCGCTGCAATTTTTACCCTGGAGCGCGCGATGCGTCTGAGCGAAGAAGTGATTCGCTATTTGACGATCAAGCAGGATGTGCCAGATGCACCTGAAGCGGAAGCTGAAGCTGAAGTCGCCGAGTAGCATTCGTGTCAACTTAACGTCTTATGTAGTACCAGTCTACTGTTTGACGATTAGGGCCGCTTATTCCCCGGCACGCATTTCTTAAGGGCTACCCTGTACCCACAACTTGAAAAACTAACGTCAGAGCCTTTGGCTCCTCCTGGCATCCTCCTGAAAAAGAGGCTAGGGGGAGCTCTGTAATTGTGGGTACAGCATCGTTTCTTAAGGGCGGGACTTGAGGTTAATTGAAATTATAGGTGAGTGGGCGATTGTTTTTCTAGGGGAGGACGATCGCTCTTTTTTGTGGGGAGGCTGCTGGGACTTAATCTATTTTTATTAACAAAAAAAGCTCGCTTTTTTAGGATGGCGAGGGCGGTTCACTTGGGCTCAACTCTATTATCTAGTTGACTACAAAAAACTTGAGTATGCTTGAGCATAGCTGCTTAATCATTGTAAATCTAATTGTGATTCGCTACTTATTAAATTTACTGTTAACTAAGGCAAATTCGACTTTCTTGAGAGGCAAAATTCTGCATCTATAACTCTGAACCAAACTATAAAGTTATTTTTGCGCTTGGCAATTAGGTAGCCACTAAAATGTGGCACTTAGAAGATAAATATTGTCAAATTTTGCCAACTGCTGCTTGGGGTTGGGCCTGAATCTACTAGCCCAAGCCCGATCGCACTCCCCGCAACCTCGATCGAGATTCTCGCCCCATAGCCCAATTGTAAAGTTTTGTGACAATTTTAATTTGGTAGCTTTAGATACAGAATTGTCTGTTATAGTGATAGAAGAGAAGAAAAAACCAGCCCAACATTAATCTAAAGAATACGGAGGAACCGCATATGTCTACCGAAAATCAAGCTCGCTCCCTGATGATGCGCCACCACCAACTGGTGAAGAACCGCCAGCAATCCATGCTCAACCGCACCGCCACCGAAGTCGGGATGGAAGATACGCACTACTGGGGTCACATTCAAGGCAAACCGCAGCCCAGCTTTCAAGCCAGTTACGATCGCAGCAACGCCACTATGAGCTAGGGCAATCTCAATTTCGACTATTGTCTACGAAGTTATTACCTATAATTTGGAGAAATCAGTTATGTCAACTCAAGAACAAGCCCGCAACCTGATGATGCGCCATCAACACGTAGTCAAAAACCGTCAGGAATCCATGCTGAGCCGTGTGGCTGCTGAAGTGGGTTTAGATGCTGGTTCTCCAGCGAGTATCGATCGCAAATAACTCCTTTTTTCAACGGCGAGATAGTTGAATCGAGTGTGTTGTTTGCCAGCTAAAAATTAATAATGTCAATTACAAAACCGTCGCGACTTCTTCTTGAGTTCTAACTCTAGATTGGAAGCCGCGATTAGTTTTATGGGGAATTGGGAATTGGGAATTGGGAATGGCAAATTGGGTCCAAAAGAATGGGGAATCTAAAATCTAAAATCTAAAATCGTTCGACTGAGCGCTCACGCCGAAATCTAAAATCTAAAATCTAAAATCTAAAATGGTATAATCCCCTTTCAGCAGATTGAAGGCTACTAGGGAGGTCATCATGTCGGACTGGAAAGAAATTGACGGCGGAGTTACAGCACCCAGAGGGTATCGAGCATCGGGAATTACAGCGGGTTTGAAGCCTTCAGGCTTGCCGGATTTAAGTTTAATTTTGTCAGAGGTAGACGCGATCGCCGCCGGAGTCTTCACAACCTCCACTGTCCGGGCCGCTTGCGTGGACTACTGCCGCCAGCGTTTGCAAGCTAAACCCAGCGCGAAAGCAATTTTGTGCAATGCGGGACAAGCTAATGCTGCTACGGGCGAACAAGGTTTGGCAGATGCCCTCGAAAGTGCCAAATTGTTGGGAGAAGCGCTGAATATTCCTCCAGAATCGATTCTTTTGGCCTCCACTGGCGTCATCGGACAGCGGATAAAAATGGAGCCGCTGAGGGCGGGAATTCCGCGATTAGTTGCTGAGGCATCGGAAACTGGTTCCGATGCGGCGGCTAAGGCTATTTGTACGACTGATTTAGTGCCGAAAACGATCGCCCTGGAAACCATGTTTGGTGATCGACCCGTCCGCATCGGCGGCATTTGCAAAGGTTCGGGAATGATTCACCCGAATATGGCAACAATGCTGGCATTTGTAACTTGCGATGCAGCAGTGTCGTCGCATTTGTGGCAAGAAATGCTGAGTCGGGCGGCTAACAGAAGTTTCAATCAAATTACTGTTGACGGCGATACCAGTACCAACGATTCGCTAATTGCTTTGGCAAACGGTCAATCCCGCACGCCCGCAATTACGGAAATGGGGGCAGATGCTGAAAAATTAGAGGCGATGCTGACAGAAGTTTGCGTGCATTTAGCAAAGGCGATCGCCCGTGACGGCGAAGGTGCAACTTGTTTGGTAGAAGTGCAAGTTAGCGGCGCGCTAGATGAAGTTTCTGCGAGTAAAATTGCCAAAACAATTGTCGGTTCTTCCTTGGTGAAAGCTGCTATTTTCGGACGCGATCCGAATTGGGGCAGAATTGCGGCGGCGGCTGGGCGCGCTGGTGTACCTTTCGATCAAGAGAATTTGCGGATTCAATTGGGGGATTTTTTGATGATGGAAAACGGACAACCTAAAGAGTTCGATCGCGCTGCTGCAAGTAATTATATGAAAGCGGCTGCGGAGGGAGAATATTTGAAGGCTGATACGGTTGTAATTCAGGTTAGTGTGGGGAATGGCAGCGGTTTTGCGAAAGCTTGGGGATGCGATTTGAGTTACGACTACGTGAAGATTAATGCGGAGTATACGACTTAAATAAGTCCAGGCAGTTAGAAGTCCGGGCCGTTAGAAACCGCGCCTACACAAACAAAACCAGACGAGAGAAAGTTGAAGGCAAATTTCACACAATTTAAACTCAACTTCCCCCCGTGGGGGGAAATTAAAAAATCTGAAACCTTTACTCACCGAGTTAATCTCAGCTTTTTTGCTCCTCATTTTAAAATCGCTGAAGCCCTTACAAAAATAAGCTTTTTATGATTTTAACAAAAGAGCGCTAAAAATCTTATTCAGACTAAGTTTCAAGACTTTTTAAGCTTATTATTAATAAGTCTAATATAAAGTTTGAAAACACGCCCTAACCAAAACTATCGGAGACAAACACATAGCCGCCGCCATATCCAACATTATCATCCACTAATATTAAGCCCTCGTTACCCTGCAGATCGCCACTCTGAGCAAGTCCGTAATTCACTACCCGCAACAACCGCTGCGGCGTAAACGATTCCAATTCCACAAAATTGCCGGCATCTAGCCATGCTAGTTCTTCGGCTGTTAAACTTTGCCTTACAGCGTCGGGTAATTGACGGGCCGTTTGTGCCATTGTTTGAGATTGCTGCACAAACATATCGCGGGTTGCTAAGATTTGACGGGGAGAAATTCCCAAATCAAAAATTGTCACCTGTTGATTCGCAAACCACTCGGGATTAGTCCGCAGTTGATTTACCAAACCAACGCCACCAGGACTCGCATTGTGCAGTGCATAGACTTTTAAATCGGCATTACGGCGCAGCATTTCTATTACGGTACTGAAGATGCTTTGGGGATAGCCACTAATACTAAGAATGGCGCAGTTGTTTTCAAAATGGACATTGTTAGCAATGAGGAATTGAGCTATTTCGTCACTGTCACAGATAATTGCGCGATCGAAGCTGTAGGCGCTGACTTCGCGATCGATGGTTGCGGGCAAAGCCTCTTGACGAGCAGCAGGGAGCAGTTTTTCTAATGTGCCGTTTACTGTTTGCCAGTCTCGCAGCCATTTATCGCTCTGCGCTTGATTAACGAGAAATATTTCACCCGTTATCTGTGGGCGTTTTTTTTGTGAAATGCCGAGTCCGTAGGACAATAGCCCTAGTGTAATCGCTACGATGTATCCTGAAGAATAATCAAATATTAGGCTTCCTGAAATGCCCAGCACTAAAAGAATTCCCCCTAAAATCTGGAGGTTTTTAGCATTATTTCTTCTGCCGCGAATACCTTGAGCAGGAGATTTGCTGTAGTGGAACAATAGCCCTATCCAAATCAAATTGTAGAGAGCGAAGGGAATAACAACTGCTAATTGGGACGAAAAAATAGCAGAAGCCCAGTTAATGCCGAAAATGCCTATAAATCCGCTATAAAAGAAGTAGAGAAAAATCCAACTGGTTTCGGGCGCGCGAGATTTAAGCTTTTGGTCAATAAAATACAAAAACTGTTTCTGCGTAAAAAACAACATATTTTGGCTCGAAATATTTTCAATCGCATTTTTGAAAAACGGATCGGTGAATGCCAACTTTTTATCAGTGACGGTACTCGGTTCAAAGACAAACGGATGGTTGCACTGTTTACAGCGACCTGAGTTCCTGGTACGATCGCTCAAAATGTTGTCGGTTTGACACTGGACGCATTTCATTCCCATTTCGCTTACTCCTGATTAATTTAATGGACTTATATCGTTGACGGTTGTTTTGGGAGGGTTTTACCGCAGAGGGCGCAGAGGGCGCAGAGGAAGAGAAGAGAGATAATAAGTAGAAGGAACAAGGAAGAAACTATGCCCAATGCCCAATGCCCAATGCCCTCTTAAAAGATTTGCCCGTTTAACAAAATGGAATACTCTTCTCGCTGTCGAATTAATCGATCGCCCTTAGCATCAATCAACACCTCAGCAGGGCGGGGGCGGTGCAGAAAATGTGACGACATCGCATAGCCGTAAGCCCCGCTATCTAAAATCAGGATCGCATCTCCAATTTTGAGTTTCGGTAGCCAACAGTTGCGCCCCAAATAATCCCGCGAATAAGTCGTGTTGCCGCAAATATCCGTTTCATGTCGCGATACATCGCCAGTTTCCCAAGTTGCGATCGCCCGATAGCCCCCGTGCACCGCAGGCACCGATAGATTTGATACAGTCGTATCCACACCGACAATTTGCCTATCGCCCAACCACTTCACCGACACAACTTTCGCAAGCAAAACGCCACAACCTGCGATCGCCGATCGTCCCGGTTCAATCACCAACTCGATCGGGCGAGATAGCGCACTCAATCGTTCAGCAATCGCCGCACCAAACTCCCGCCAGTCAAACACCGCACCGCCTCGGTAGGGATAGCCAAAACCACCGCCAAAATCGAGGGTTCGCCAATCGGGCAACTGTTGGGCGATCGCAATTAGGCGATCGATCGCCTGCGTAAAAGCACTCGTGGCGTTAGTTCCAGTCCCCCGATAAAAATGCAATGCGGTAATCTTCAACCCCTGCTGCTGCGCGATTTTGTTGGCTTTCTCAAATTCGGCGGCACGTACTCCAATCCGACTGTCTCCCGTCAATTCCGGTGAGTTGAGGCGCAGTCCAATTTCGGCACGGATCGATCGCTGTTGACTCCCGCAATATTCGCAAAAATCTTGGAGTTCCGACAGACTATCGAAGTTAAATCGCTCGATCTTCCACTCGATCAATTGCTGAATATCCGCCCTGTTGAGGTTACTGCCGGTGTAGACAATGCGATCGCTCGTAAAACCCGCTTTCAGCCCCAAAAAAACATCCCCCGGTGTATTCGCGTGTAGCCCCCAACCAGCTTGCTGAATCAATTGCAACAGAGCAATATTGCCGTTGGTGACGCTAGCAAAATGAAACTGAACGCGGGGATAGTCGATCGATCGCGTAATATGCTCAAGGGTGTGATTGAGGATCTCGGCCTGATACACATATAAGGGCGAACCATAAGTTGACAAAAGTCGCTTGGCTAATGCTTCGGAGAACGGCGGCGAATGTGTTTTGGTTTCATTGTGTAGCAAAGATTCAGTCATATAGAAGAAGTTCGGCAACGGATTTTGTAACGGATGTAACGGATGTTCGGCAACGGATTATGTAACGGATTTAACGGATGTTCGGAAGAGGGAAGATTGTAAAATCGAGTGAATAGTAGTCAACAGTCAACAGTCAACCTCCTTCGATATTTCCAAATGCGTTGTCCGATCGCAGGCGGCAACCAAAACACATGATCCAGCGATCGCTTAACCGGAATTTCGCCTAAAACCTCGGTTCGCCATGCCTGCCACATCAGCAGCAACCAGAGATTATTGCCAATATAGCGATCGCGCATGGCAACTCCAAGTTCTCCCGATAACATCGAGTCGGCCAAATGGGGCTGCCAGCAATTTTGCGATCGCAACAGATTCGGATTCAGCCGATCGCCGATCGCAGCCCAAAACTCCCGGTAATACCAAACCTTCAACGGCACACCCATACCGCGCTTTTCCCGCCAGACAATTTCCGGCGGCAACCAGCGTTCAGACGCTTTTTTGAGGATGTATTTTTCGCACGCACCTTGCAGCAGCAGCTCGCCAGGGAGTTGAAACGTCCATGCTGTGAGGTCCGGGTCGCAGAAGGGCGATCGCACCCACAAACCGCAAGCAAACCCCAATGCCGTTGCCCTCGGCTGAATATTTTGGGCACCTTTGAGCATCAGCGAAGCGCGCCGCAGCCTCGCTAGCAGGGAAGGACAGGTTTCGGGATCGATCGCGTCTTGCAGGTAAACGCTCAAATCGTGAGACTGGATGCGATCGAGCATTTCTGGCGAAAAAATCTGTTTTTCATAACCATAAAATCGCTGAAACGTCCGCAAATACTGCTGTTCAAAAGTTTCTTTTCCGGCGGGATGTTCTGCACTGTAAACTCCGTTGGCAATCAAAGGTTTGTTTGTCCATCCGGCAAATAGCTGATCGCCATTCTCGCCATTGAATACAACTCGCACGTCTTGCGCCGCCGCCTGTTTGAGCAAAAACAGTGCAGCCGTCGTGCCATCTCCATAGGGTAAATCGAGGGCTTTGGCGGTTGGCCCGATCGCCCGCAACACTGCATCGCCCGTCGCCGCCACTCGGATCAGCGGAATCTGGAAAAAGTCCGCCACCTGTTGGGCGTAGGGCAGTTCGGAATAGGCTTCGACACCAAAATCGAGGGCATAGGCGCGCACTTGCAAGCCTGCTTTCACTAGCAGCGCCGTCACCAGGGAAGAATCGATCCCACCGGAGAGTAAAACGCCCACGGGTTCGTCGATCGGCAAATCGGCCACTTGTCGATCGATCGCCTGTTGCAACAGCCCTTGCAATTGTGCGATCGCCTGATCCTCACGGCGCAGTAATTGGGGCGCTTCTTGCCAAGCCGATTGCAGCGATTCCCTAGAGGATAGCTTCGCCGCGCGTACTTTCGGCCGATCGTTAACATCGGCGATTTCCCAAATCATCTCGCTTCCGGCTGCTACGGAGGCAATTTGCTCGATCGGAGTTAACGGCGCGGGCACGTAGGAAAAGCAAGCATAGCTGTGGAGGGCGATCGGGCTAATTTGAGGGGAAGCAATCAGCGGTAGCAGCAATTGCATCCGCGTCGAAAACCAAATAGTTTCTCCCAACTGTATCCAATAAAGCGGCACTCGCCCAAACGGATCGCGCCCCAGCCTTAGCTGTTGGGATTCTACCGCCGCCCAAGCATCTCCCGGAAAATCCGTCGCCCGATCGCGCCCGCAAGCATTCAGCGTCACTGTGTCAGCCGTGAGTACAGATTCAGAGGCGATCGCCCACTCGGATAATTTGCCCTGCCGAATGCAGTAGTCTGGGGCTAAACATTGCAGCATTTCTGTACGCGCGGCGAAGCTATCCCCTAGGGAATCGTCCCGCCCCCAGTAGCCTAAGAAGTGTGAAGGTTTGCTAATCGCACCCATCTACTTTACCTTGAACGGCTGAGTGCTGATGACGCGCCCATCCAGGGACATCCGAACTTCCCATTTGCCTGGGGCAGCAGCAGATCCGAGATCGTAAAAGCAGTGGGTATTCCAAACCGCAGTATCGATCGTGCGAGTTTGATACCTGCCCTGATGAACAATGTCACCGCTGGGATTAATCCAATCGCATTGCAGAGACAACTGATTGCCGATCGGAGCATTTTTCAACGTCACCTGGTAGTAGATGCGGGGGTTGATTTGACGGTTGACTTGAGTGAGGCTGTCACCACCCTTTTGAGATAGGGCAATCCTGTCTTCTCCTGCGACAATTTGAGCAGTTTGCTGCTTTTGATTTTGCCCGAACAGTACACCTATACCGATCGCAGATATGACAACTGCTGTCGAGGCGATCGCGATCCAGCGGTTGCGTCGCTGCTGTTTTTCTAGGACTTCCCGGCGGCGCATTTGGGCGATCGCATCTTCTAAAAGCTCATCAGGAAGATTCAACTCCCGTAAAATTTCTCTTACCTGATCGGGTTCCAATTCTAACTCGCGCTGCTGCGATAACTTGTCGATTTCAGCGATCGCCTGTGCTAATTGAGTTTGAGTGAGTCGAGGTTCCATAGAGTTATTTCCAGTTAAAATTATATATATAAATCACCCCTCTCTTCTCTTCCTCTGCGCCCTCTGCGCTCTCTGTGGTTAAATTATCCATATTCTTCAATAAATAGCTCTCAAAGTCAATTCATAAAAATCATAACCTTGACCTCATAAAATTCATATTTATAGTCCTGGACGCATGGGATATCATGCAAAACCGGGTTTTTTTTTACGAAAAGACACGTTGCAACCTGCAGATTAGGTAAAAAACCCGGTTTCTTTGTGGGAGTGCGTCCAGGACTGACTTATATAAAATCCAGACTAGGAAACTCTTCTACTTTTTGGAAATTAGTTAAATTTAACTTTCCTGAATCTATTTTTTCCTGTTGGCGATTCAACCAAATTGCGTTTAACCCGGCATTTTTAGCACCGCAATAATCTGCTTTAAAACTATCCCCGATATGTAACACATTTTCTGCAATGCAGTTGTGCTTTTGCAAAGCGGCGGTAAAAATTTGAGACTGGGGTTTGGCTGCACCAACTTCGGTAGAAATTGTCACTGATGTGAAATATTCAGCTAATTTTAGTGCTTTTAATACTGCATAAATTCTGGAATCGAAATTCGAGACTACTGCTAATTCAATTCCTTGTTGCTGCCACTTATTTAATGCAGGAAATACGTCGGGATAGACGAACCAAGGTTCGGCGGTGGCAAAATGAGCGTATAGTTCCGCAAAGAACTTTGGAAAGTCTGAGAATTGATTGAAAACGCCTGCTATTTGAAAAGCGTTCGCGCAAACTGCTTGCCACCATTCAAATTCTAGCTGGGGAATTTTGGCTAATTCTCTTCCGGGAAATGCCATCTGATTTGAGTCGGCAAAACTTTGGAAAAATGCAGCATTTAACTCTTCACTCTTAACTGTTACTCCAAACCTTTGGGCAAATTTTCCGTAGACTTCGCCGACGCTGCCCCGAACATCAAATAGTGTACCTGCAGCGTCTAGAAAAATAATTTTGGTCATTTGAGAAGAAAAAGGGAAAAGGAAAGAGGATTTATCGCACATCCGGTTGCATCGGAATGATTCAACCACAGAGGACACAGAGAACACAGAGGAAAAGAAGAGAAGAGAAGAGAAAAGAGATTTGAGTAATTCCTTCTTTGTTCTTCCTTTTTCCTTCTTCGTTCTAATGAGTTGTTTGCGGATTCACCACGCCAGAATGATTGGCAATGTTGCCCGCAGGTTCAAATCTGCCTCCTAAATATTTGGCTAGGAATTCTTCGGCGATCGCATAAAAGTGCAGCCGATTTTCCGGCCGCGCAAATCCGTGTCCTTCGTCTGTATAAAGCACGTATTCTACAGGTTTGCCGGCTTGCTTCATGGCATTGACAATTTGCTCGCTTTCTGCTACTTTAACTCGCGGGTCGTTGGCACCTTGGGCGATTAGCAAAGGTTTCTGGATGCGATCGACAAAAGATAAAGGCGAGATCGATTTCAAAAACTCTGGTTCTGTTTCCAAATTGCCCACGCGGTGATACAGACTTGCTTTTCTCGGTTCCCAGTAAGGCGGAATAGTTTGCAGCAGCGTAATCAAATTGCTTGGCCCGACAATATCGACGGCGCAGGCAAAAACATCAGGACTAAAAGTCAATCCGACTAAGGCAGCATAACCACCGTAAGAACCGCCCATAATCGCAATTTTATCCTGTTGGGCAATTCCTGTTTCTACCAGCCAATTTACGCCATCTAGCAAGTCGTCGTGCATTTTAGCGGCCCATTCGCGATTGCCGGCATTGAGAAACGCTTTGCCGTAGCCGGTGGAACCGCGAAAATTGATTTGCAAAACGGCGTAACCTCGGTTTGCCAGCCATTGGGCTTGTGGATTGTAACCCCAGGTATCGCGTGCCCAGGGGCCGCCGTGAACCAGCAAGACTGTCGGTACGGGTGTTGAGACACCAACCGGTTTTGTCAGGTAGCCGTGAATGGTTAAACCATCTCTTGCGGTGTAAGAAATTGGTTCCATTGATGATAGCGGTAGCCCTTCGAGTTTGGGTTGGTTGCTGAACAGAAATGTGAAAGTTTTGGAAGTGCGATCGTAGGTATAGTAGTAGACTGGGCCGTCGTCTGTCCTGTAAGCGACTAGCCAAGCAGTATCGGCGAGGTTGCGGCTGGTGATGGAGAATTCGCCGGGGCGGAATTTGCCGAGATTCTCAAAATCCTCTGCTATGCTTCGATCTAAAATTTGCCATTCTTGCTTGTCTTTGTAGAAGGAAACTGCTTGAATCTGTCGGTTGGTCGGGTGTATCAAAATATCGCCGATATCATATTCTGGATCAGAGGCGATATCAGTTTCTTGTTTGGTTTCCAAGTCGAGTGCGATCGAACGTTTGGCGTTAGCATCGTGATTGCCGGTGATGTAAAGAATTTTGCCGTTTTCTGAGAACATGACGGCACCGCCTTCCTCATCGGGCCCCCAGCGTCGCAAGCTTTCCCAAGACTTGTCCGCAGTTTCTCGAAACACCAATTCTGTACTGCCGTCGGCATTTGTGGCTGTCGCCGCCCGCACTTGAAATTGGGCGTCAGCAATCCAAGTCCAACCCATGATGTTACCGGCGTTGTCGGTGTCGAGTTCAACGGCACCGTTTTGCAGGTTGATGCGGTAAACATCGTGTTTGCGGCGATCGCGGATGTTCATTTCCACTAAAATTTCATTAGGGAAGTTGCGGTCAAGGGCGATCGGATGAGCTTGAACGCCTTGAAATGGTGTCAAGTCGCGAACCAGATTTGAGTGGATATTGACTGAGAATAAATGCCATTTTTCATCACCTTCAGCATCTTGGAGGTAAATTAACTCTTCGCCGCTGTAAGTCCAGTAAAAGATGCGAATGCCTCGTTTTTTATCTGCTGTCAGTTGGCGATCGTCTGCTTGACCGACGGTACGCAATTGCACTTGCAAAACGTTGTTTTTATCTGGTGCAATGTAGGCGATATACTTGCCGTCGGGTGAAAGTTGGGGGCTGGTTCTTTCAGGATTTCCGAACAGAATCTCCCGCTCTATCAACGGTGGAATTTCAGTTTTTGGCTGTTGAAATGTGGAATTTTGCATTTTTTCTCGTGCCTAATATTCTCTGAATCTACACTCCGACAGAAAAAACCAGGTTTTTACCAAATATGCGCGTAGTAGTGAAGTATTTTCGTGAAAAACCCGGTTTCGGAACCGCCCTCATAAGTCCTACAATCAATAATAAACCGTCAACTGTAAACAGTTAACAGTCTACAATCAACTAACTTTTAAGCAAATCCTGAATCGGCTTGCTAATCCAATTAAAACCAACTTTTAGTTGATGATCGAAGGTTGGCATCCGATAGAGATAAGCTAGGCGGCGAGCAATGTGGGCTAGTTGTCCGTCGAGTTTAATTCCTAAACCGGCCAGGGTGGCGTTGTCAATGCCTAATGTCATCATTTCTCCTAGGGGCTGATAGCGGAAAGGAAGTAATGGGCGATCGGTGAGGGAGGCCCAAATGTTCCAGGCGGTGTAGTCAGCTTGCTGGAAGGCTGTTTGGGCTGTTCCGGGGACTTTTTGATTAGTTGCATCGTGACATTCCGCTAAGTCTCCCAAGGCAAATATATCTGGATGGTCGATAATTTGCATTTGCGAATTGACTATTAATTGACCGCGGCGGTTTTGTTTGAGGGGTAGCGATCGCACTGCTTGACTAACTTGAGTCCCTACTGTCCACAGCACTATGTCTACGGGGAGAACATCTAATTGTCCTTTGTAAAGTAAGGATATTGTGTCCGCTTCGATCGCCTCTACTTCTGTTTCTAAGTCGATCCACACTTTCCGTTTTTCTAAAGCTTGGCTGGCGGCTTCGCGGTTAAACTCCGGTGATGTCCGCAGAATCATGTCGCTTTGCTCGACTAACCGCACGCGACCTTTTTCTCCGAGTCGATCGGCTAATTTGCAAGCTAATTCTACTCCCGAATAACCGGCGCCGACGATCGCCACCCGAATTTTATCGGTATTGCTGGCTTCTAAAAATCGCAGTCTTTCTTCTAAGCGGTAGGCGTCGTCGAGAGTGCGAAACGAGTAAGCATATTCAACGGCACCCTTGACCATATCTAGGGGGGTTTCGCCGCCTAAAGCTAAAACCAGGCGATCGCACGGAATTTCAGGCCCGTCGTGCAACTTCACTCGCTTTTCCTCTACATCGATGCCGGAAACAGTGCCTTGACAAAAGCGCACGCCTGTGTTTTCCAAGAGTTCGGCAAACGGTGGGGCAATTTCCCAGGTTTGGAGTTCGCCGGTCAGGAGTTCGTACAGCAGGGGAACGAACAAAAATCGATCGCGGCGGTCAACTAGAACAATTTCGGGTTTTTCGGTTTTGGAGAAGGGTAACTGACTCAAGCGCAGGGCTGTGTAGAGTCCGCCGAAGCCTCCGCCGAGAATGCAAATCCGGGGTTGTTGTTGAGTCATGGTGTTTTGTTTGAGGGGCTCACGGTAGCAAGGAAACTTATCTTATTCTAACGAGAGCGGGGAAGGGGGAGTGGGAGACTGAGAGACTGGGAAAATGGCAAAATCTTCCCTCTTTCCCTCGAACCTCAACATCCATCTGTTGAATCCGTTAAACTCACACCTAGAGCACCATTCTCAATAAGCTTTTTATGAGCGGACTCTTCTGCCCACCCCATAGGAAAATGCACTTGTTGTGGAACAGGCCGGAAAGCCTGTTCTTGAGTATGGTGCTCTGGCCGTGAGTTAAATCCATTAAATCCGTTAAACAATGCGTTTCCGAACTGTTTTCTATATCTCTAGCCTTGATTAGCTTTACCTATTACCCGCCCTCAAATTTTCTGAAGGTTCGCAGAACTAATTTTGTACTATATTAGTTTATAACGAATTATTTCGCACATTAAATTCACTTTTTATAGGGTCATCTACTCTACCACTTGCCCCCGCACTCACAAGTGAAAAAAAAACCATGCAAATTTCTTCCAATTCTTCTAAATTTAAGAACGGCGATCGTAATAACGAAGACGGCTCATCTTTGTTAAAAAGCGAAGAACGATATAAAAATTTAGTAGCTAATATTCCCGGTGCTGTCTACCGCTGTACCTGCGAGTTGACGGACGACGGGGAATTAACACGGACAATGGCGTTTTTGAGCGAGGCTGTTCATGAAATATCAGGCTATCCCTCTTCTGATTTTATCAACGATCGCGTCCGTTCTTTTGCCAGCATTATCCATCCTCAAGACCGCAAAAATGTGGATGCTGCTGTCAAAAAAAGTGTAGCAACCAGAACTTCGTACATCCTTGAATACCGGATTGTCCGCGCTGACGGCGAAATTAGCTGGGTTTACGAAAAAGGCAAAGCTGTTTGCTGCGAGGCGGAAGAGGCTAGAGGAAAACAAGAGGAACAAGGGGAAATGGAGGGCTTTTTGTCGGCTGTGGTTTCGCCGGTTTCGCCGGTTTCGCCGATCGCAAATTCTCTGTCTGGGGTTGTCTATCTCGACGGAGTGATTTTGGATATTACTGAACGAAAGCGAGCTGAGGAGAACCTGCGAAACACTCAAGATTTTCTGAATGCGGTACTCCAAAATCTGCCGATTAGCGTCTTTATTAAAGATGCTGTAGAGCAAAAATTTATTTATTGGAATACTGCTAGCGAAGAATTGTTTGGCTATTCGAGGGATGAAGTGCTCTTAAACAATGCTGCTGACTTGTTGACCTCAGAGGAAGCAAATTACTTGCAAGCACAAGATTTAGAAGTGCTAGCAACGAGAAAAGGTGTCGATTTGCCAGAAGAAACTATCCAACTTCCCCACCGGGGAAAGCGGATTTTGCACACGAAAAAAGTTCCTTTGTTTGACGATTCGGGCGCGCCTAAGTACATTCTGGGTATTGCTGAAGATATTACGGAAAGAAAAAAAAATGAAACCGAATTGTCCCGGTTGGCTATTGTGGCTCAAAAAACGCAAAATGGTGTGATTATTACTGATGCTCAAGGCTGCATTGAATGGGTAAATGAAGGATTTACTCGGATTAGCGGTTATGTGCTGGCAGAAATGCAGGGAAAAAAACCGGGTGATGTACTGCAAGGCTCTCAAACAGACCCGCTAACTATTGCTCAACTGCGATTGGCTTTGGCTGCAGGCGTGCCGTTTAATCAGGAAATCTACAATTACAAAAAGGATGGAAAGGGTTATTGGGTGGCACTTTCGATTGCCCCAATTTATGAAGAAACTGGTGAACTCGAAGGTTTTATTGCGGTGCAAACTGATATTACGGATCGCAAGCAAGCAGAGGAAACACTCAGGCAGAGGGAGAATTATTATCGCTGCATTGTCGAGACGGCTTCGGAGGGCGTTTGGATGTTTGACCGCGAAAGCATCACGACTTTTGCTAACTCTCGGATGGCCGAAATGCTGGGGTATACTGTAGAGGAAATGCAGGGGCGATCGCTATTTGAGTTTATAGACTGCGAGTCTAGGAAAATAGCAGAAAGTTACGTGCAGCGCAGGCGGCAAGGCATTCGCGAACGACACGATTTTAAGTTTACTCGCAAAGACGGATCTCACTTGTGGGCGATCGTGTCGGCGACGCCGATGTTCGATGCGGATGGCGAATTTTCGGGGGTGTTGCGGATGATTACCGATATTAGCGATCGCAAACAAGCCGAAGCAGAATTGCGCCAAACTCTCCAAGAATTAGAATTTGAAAAATTTGCCTTAGATCAATCGGCGATAGTCTCGAATACCGACGAATTCGGAGTCATTACCTATGTCAACGATCAATTTTGCGAACAATTTAAATATTCCCGAGAAGAACTGATCGGCAAAACCCACAGACTTGTCAATTCTGGTTATCACCCAGCCGAGTTTTTTAAGCAGCTTTGGTCAACCATCCGCCAGGGAAAGGTTTGGCGGGGAGAAATGAAAAATCAAGCTAAAGACGGTACATTATTCTGGTTGGATACTACGATTGTACCTTGCTTAAATACCAGCGGAGAACCTCATCAATATGTAGCAATTCGCAAAGATATTACCAAGCGCAAACACGCCGAAGAAGCGGTGCAGCTTTCCGAAAGTCAATTGAGGGCTAAAAATCTAGAATTGGCAAAAGCCCTACGGGACGTGCATAAAACTCAAAGCATGATGGTTCAAAATGAAAAAATGGTAAGTTTGGGGCAATTAGTCGCTGGCGTTGCTCACGAAATCAACAATCCAGTTAGCTTTATTTACGGCAACGTCATGCACGCTGACGATTACTTTAAAGACTTGCTAAAAATGCTGCAACTTTACCAGCAGGAATACCCGAACCCAACACCGGCAATTAAACAAGAGATAGATGATGTAGATTTAAATTTTCTGCTCAAAGATTTGCCTAACTTGTTAAATTCGATGAAAATGGGAGCCGAGCGAATTCGGCAAATTGTGCTGTCATTAAAGAATTTTTCGCGATTAGATGAAGCCGAACAAAAGCAGGTGGATATTCACGAAGGGATTGAAAGCACTTTGTTGATTTTGCAGCACAGGTTGAAAGAAACGGCAGGGCGTCCTAAAATTGTGCTCCTTAAAGAGTTCGGCAATTTGCCCCGCGTACAGTGTTATGCAGGACAGTTGAATCAGGTTTTTATGAATATTATTGGCAATGCAATTGATGCTTTGGAAGAGGCAATGGAGACTGGACACTGGGCAGAGGGACAACTGGCGCCTATTCCTTATTGTCCTTCGCCGACGCTGCGGATTTGTACGGATGTAAAATATGAACAGGATGCTTTGATGCAGGCAGATTCTGCTGTTTCTGAGGATTCAATGCGCCATCCCTCTCATATTGTGATTCGGATTGCTGACAACGGGCCGGGGATTCCGATAGATGTTCACAAAAGGCTGTTCGATCCGTTTTTTACTACGAAAGAACCTGGTAAAGGTACTGGTTTGGGGCTGTCTATCAGCTATCAAATAGTGGTGGAAAAGCACGGCGGGCAGCTTAGATGCGATTCCGCACCGGGTCAAGGCACGGAATTTGCGATCGAGATTCCTGTGGGGAATAGTCAGTAGTCAGTAGTCAACAGTCAACAGTCAACAGTCAACTAATGAAATATAACGTAATTTACGACGGCAATTGCAATCTCTGCGTTACCTTGGTGCAGTTACTAGAAAATTTAGATAAAGGCCAGAATTTTGAGTATATTTCCATGCAAGATCTAGAGGAATTAGAGCGCTTTGGAATAACTTCTGGTGACTGCGAAATGGGGATGATTTTGATAGATGCAGAGAATCCAGAACGTCGCTGGCAGGGCAGCGATGCGGCGGAGGAAATCGGACGGATATTGCCTGCTGGCGAGGTGTTTGTGGCTGCTTATCGGGCAATGCCGGGGATGAAGTGGATGGGTGATCGCGTGTACGAACAAGTCCGCGATAACCGCTATACTTTGTTTGGCAAGCGATCGACTACTTACAAATCTGTTTATCCGGTTGGCTGTAGGTCGATCGACAATTGCGATAATAGCAAGGACTAAAGTCCTTACTACAAACAGGTTCGCAGTGAAAACTGAATTCCTCAAAAAGATTGATTAAACAAATCGAATATCTGCTGGCAAAAGTCTTTGAGTTTTTGCGCCGACTCCACCGCAGGTTCGGTTGGACCGAGAAAATTCCAATTTTCCACAGTAGAAAAGTGCCACTGTTGACCGCTATGATCGTAACCGGCTGCCTCAACTCCGATCGCCCGCCGATATCCTTCCACCGGATCTTGGTAAAATCGGATTTGAATCAAAATGCTGCGGCTTTGCAGCAAGCGGCTTCTACCGGGAAAATGGAAGCCAATGTCGATCGAATCTGGATCTACAAGTTCTCTGGTATCCTGGTCATTCATCCAAGGTTTCAAATCGACTTTTGCATCCGGGAATTCGGACTTGAATAAATTAACAACCGCAGCAATTTTGCTGGCAACTTCTATATTTTTGGCTTGTTCGGCAGCGTTCACTCGAAAAACTCCTATCAAATATAGTTATTACATTTAGCTAATAATGTAACTGCATACTGCCGAATGTAGACTGTGAACAGCGGACTTTTCCAGAAATAATTAGGCATTGACAAATTTTCATATATGTGTTGTGCAGTTTTTAGCCGAGTCTCGATCCCCCTAAATCCCCCTTAAAAAGGGGAGTAGGGGTTGACTTTGAGTATGCTCTTGTCCCCCCCTTATTAAGGGGGGTTAGGAGGGATCTCCGGGTTTTAAAACACGCCATAGTTCCATAATCTTAATTCAGGGGAAGGGCGATCGCAAATTCCGAACCTTCTCCCAGCACCGATTCGCAAGTTAGTTTACCGCCGTGGGTTTCTTCCACAATTTGCCTGCTGATAGACAACCCCAAACCCGTACCTTTTCCTACTCCTTTAGTAGTAAATAAATGGTCAAATATTTTCGACTTGACCTCCGAGGACATTCCTTGACCGTTATCTTTGATTTTAATCACCACGCTGTTGTTATCCTCCCCGAGATGAGTGATAATGGCGATCGTATTCGGTAAAGCTTCAATTTCAGCATAAGTGCGACCCTGATTGGATTCGTCAAAACACTCGATCGCATTTGCCAGCAAATTCATAAATACCTGATTCAGTTGCCCAAAATAACATTTAACTGGCGGGATATCTCCGTATTCTTTGATAATTTTAATCGCCGGGCGAGTATCTTTAGCTTTCAGACGATACTGTAAAATCATCAAAGTGCTGTCGATGCCCTCATGAATATTTGCTGACACTTTATTCGCACTGTCAGCGCGGGAAAAAGTCCGCAAAGACTTGCTAATATTGCGGATGCGCTCTGTACCGGATTTCATAGATAAAAGCATTTTTGGCAAATCTTCGATCAAATATTCTAAATCAATCTCCGATGCTTTATCCTGTAATTCATCTCCAGGATTAGGAAATTTTTCTTGGTAAAGTTGTAAGCAATCAATCAAATCTAAGCTAGCCTCAGCAGCAGCATCAAGATTGCCCGCAATAAAACCGAGAGGATTGTTAATTTCGTGAGCAACCCCTGCAATTAAGTTGCCGAGAGCAGACATTTTTTCGCTTTGAATGAGTTGCAGTTGCGCCTGTTGCAGTTCATTGAAAGATTTTTCTAACTGTTGAGATTTCTCTTTCTCGCGCGCGTACAAACCAGCATTTTCTACAGCTATAGCAACTTGAGAGATTAACACTTTGAATACTTCTACTCTCTCTGCTGTAAAAGCTCCTACTGTCAAAGCATTTTCTAAATAAATTATTCCGCGCCGCTGAGATTGATAAATCATCGGCAAACAGAGAATTGATTTGGGTTGATATTTCTGAATGTATGTATCTACATTAAAAGGTTCGGCAACAGTAGCATTGTCTAAAACCAGATGCTTTTGACTGCGGTGTACGTAATTAATCACCGACAGGGGAACATCTTGACGGTTTTCTACGGGAATAGACGGTAAAAGTGTCACGTGATCGTCCGCATGAGTGCCAGTAGCTTCTATGCAGAGAATATCGTTTTTCAGCAGCAGCAGCACTACTTTTTGAGCCGCCGCATTTTCTAAAATAATTTTGATTAATTTGGTCAACAATTTTTCTAGAACAATTTCACCGTTAATGGCTTCCGCCGACTTAATAAAAGTAGTTAAGTCTAATAAATCGCCTAAACTACTACTGGTAGTATTTCCCGTAGCAGTGCGGGTGACATCGAGGGTTGGGCTTGGAATTGTGCGCGTCTGTGCTGCTAAGAAAGGATGTGTTGATTCTAAGTGTTTAACTTTAGCTATGGCTCCCCAATGGATATATCCATAATAGGCTTTAGTCAGATATGCTTGAGAAACTATCTCTTTACCCAAAGCTTGATAAAATTCTCCTGCTAATTCATAGGCTAATGCTTCCTCTTGAATGTAACCGTTTTTGGCGGCTCCATCAATTGCGCGATCGTACAATTCCATTGCTTCGGTATTTTGCCCCAACACTCGCGCTGTTTCCGCTGCAACCAAGTCGTATTTGTGTTGATAATTCATGGGAGCATGAACGGCCCATTTTTTCATCTTTTTTTGGTTTTGCAGCACTTTTTCCAAATATTGCTTTTGTTCCATTTTGCCAGCTTGGGGATACAAAGCTATGATACTGAGAGAGGAGTAAAAATTATTCAGAGCAACCACATCAAATCCGGCTACAGACTCCTCATGTTTCTCAAATAACCTTGAATTTTCTAATGCTTGCGCGTAGTTTCTGAATAGAAAATTAAGCTGAGTTTTGGCATTATAAACCAACCCAACTAAAAAAAAGTTTTTACATTCTATTAAAATGGGGAGCGTTTTGACTTCATTAAATCTCTCACCGACTAAATGACAGGGTTCGACAGCTTGACCGCGCAAATTGAGGCCTGTCTGGCTAGCTATACTTATATACTGTACAGCCATTTCAAGTTGAGATTGCTGCATTAGTTTCATATATTTACCAGTCTCCTGATCCACCAAATCAAGAGGCTCTCCTATCGACAGTTTGTTTAAGCAATATGCACCTATAGCATAACCAGCAAATTCCAAATCTCCAGTTTCCATCCCATTTTTAAACCCTTCTTTGAGATCGCCTAATCCTGACTTGAGAGCGGCTTTCCAGTGGTGAATAAAAGAACCAAATGTTGCATAAACTCTACTTTTGATTGAACGGGAGGGAAATTTGTCTAACAGCCTAATTGCCAGTTGACCGAATTGGTATGCCAAACTAATGTCCCCTAACTTGCACATAACTACGCCATAATAAACGTAGGCAATACTTGCATAAGGGGAATTACCGTATTTAATACACAGCTTGACCATCCTAAATGCCAGCAGCGGTATCAGTGGGGGTTTTGCCTGAATAGCACTGCTGAGAATCCCTGATAAAATCCGCATGGCTGCTTGTTTTTCGGGATCAATCATTTCTGGCAAGTTAGCTAAATCCTCAATTCGTTTCAATCCCAAGCTCAGTTTGGTATTACTCAGTCCCGCCATAATATGTAGCGCGTGGGGATTTTGAGGAAAAGAAATGCCTAACAGTTTTAGCACTTCCAGTCCTGTGTTGAGGGCTTCTACCACTCTATTTTGAGCGTTATAAGACTGGATTTGAAGTTCATAAACATTCACTTTTTCGAGTAAAGTTTTAGATTTTTGCAGGACAATATCAACCAGCTTTTTTGAATCTTCATAGTTGATGTTTAAGTATTCAGCTTCTGCCGTTGACTCGTAAATGGCTAACGTTAAGTCATAGTGACTTTGCCAAGAATCCGCAGGCAATAATTCCATAGCAACCCGCAAATACCTAACAGCAGCTTCATAAGCCGCCGCCGCTTTTGCCTTGCGTCCAGCAGTTAAATTTAATTTTGCTAACTGCGTCTTTTCTGACTGTTGGCTAATTGTGTCAATTCCGACATTCAACTGATTAACGATATCAAAGATGTTGTCTTCTAGCTGTTCTTCGGGAGTGTTTTGTAACAGAGATCGACCGATTTTTAAATGGGTGGATTGTTTTTGGTCTTCGGGAATTAGCGAATATGCGGCTTGCTGAACGCGATCGTGCAAAAATTTGTAACTAACCCGCGAAGTGTCTAATTTGAGATTGATTGATTCGGCTCGATCGAAAACTAAAGGAATGCGATAGGCATCGCTCAAGGGCAGAATTAACCCGGCTTGCAAAGCTGAATAAAGTTCAGTTGCTGTAGTATTAGCTGACTTTTCGCTGACAAGTGACAGCACATCTAGAGCAAATTTATCTCCCACGCAAGCTGCTAGCTTCAACACTTCTTGCGTGGGTGCGGGCAGCTTTTCAATGCGAGAAGCTACCAGTTCCACCACACTTTTATCGGTGATTCCAATGGCTTGGATTTCATCGATACTCCAATACCAGCCACTTTGACTTTCCTCATTTGTAATGTGATCAAATTCAAATTTTAAAAGAGAGTCTTGATAAAGTGCTTGGAGTAATTGAGTCAAGAAAAAAGGATTACCACCCGTTTTATTCCAGATTAACTCGGCTAGATTTGTTACTTTTTCTGTGGAAATGTTAAGGGTTTCCGTCACTAATTCCGTCACATTTGCTAAATCCAGCGGTTGCAACACGATATTGTTGACTATTGTACCATTTTTTTCAATTTCTTCTACAGTCTGAATTAAGGGGTGGGTCGGACTAACTTCATTGTCTCGATAGGCACCGATTAGCAACAAATATTCTTGGTCAGGGTCAGTTATCAGTATTTGCATCAACTTTAATGTTGCTGAATCTGCCCACTGCAAATCGTCTAAAAAGATAACTAGGGGGTGTTCTTTTTGGGCGAAAACGCGAATAAATTCTTTGAATACCCGATTAAATCGATTTTGGGATTCTACGGGGGCGAGTTCTGGGACTTCTGGCTGTTTGCCGATGATTAATTCAACTTTGGGAATTACGTCGGCAATTACTTGGCCGTCTGTTCCCACTGCTGTTAAAATTTTAGTGCGCCATATTTCTAATGAAAGTGCACTTTCTGTTAGCAATTGCCGCAGCAAGGAGTTAAATGCTTGGATTAAGGAGGCATAAGGAATGTTGCGTTTTAATTGGTCAAATTTGCCGCTGAGAAAGTAACCTTTTGACCGGGTAATTGGTTTGCTAACTTCGTTAACTACTGCAGATTTACCGATGCCTGAGTAGCCTGATACTAGCATTAATTCGCTGCTTCCTGATGGGGGCGACTTTTGTTCTAAGGTTGCTTGTTTTTCTGACAAATTGTTGGCTAAGCCCCCTCTTACACGTTCAAATGCTGCTAGCAATTCATTAACCTGATTTTCCCGACCGTACAATTTTTGGGGGATTAACAATTGGCTGAGAATATCTAAGCGTCCGGGGATGAAGTCGGCAATTTGTCCGGTGGTTTGTAACTGATGCAAAGCAATTTCTAAGTCGGCTAACAATCCGGCAGCACTTTGATATCTATCTTCGGCATTCTTTGCCATCAATTTCATCACTATCTCTGAGATGGCGACAGGTATTTCTGAATTGATTTGATGGGGATATATTGGTTGAACTGCGATGTGGCTGTAAACTATTTCTAAGGGGTCGTTGCTGCGGAAAGGCAATTTTCCTGTCAGCATTTCATATAATGTGATACCAAAGGAATAAAAGTCTGTGCGGTAGTCGAGGGTGCGGTTCATTCTCCCGGTTTGTTCGGGTGACATATAGGCTAATGTGCCTTCGACTGAGTTGGGATTGTTAAATTGCGGGTTTTCTTTGTTGAGTTTTGTAGCAATGCCGAAGTCTGTGAGTTTTACTTGTTTTGTTTGCGAGTTAATTATAATGTTGCTGGGTTTAATGTCTTTGTGAATAATGTGCTGAAAATGCAGGTATTGTAAGGCTTTGACTATTTGGATGGCGATGTTTAAATTTGCTGGCAGGCTCAAGGTTTCTCTTTCCAGCAGTTGGGCGAGGGATTCGCCGCCAAAGTCTTCTAAAACGATTCCTAATCGGTGGTCAAATGTTTCGAGACTGATGGCTTTGACGATTTGTTCGCTGTCTAAATTTTGGCGGATTTGATATTCGTGTTTGAGCCTGGTAATGGCTTCGAGGGAGGGATATTCGGCTTTGAGAACTTTCAGAATTGCTGGGGGCGTGTCTGTCGGTGTTTGTCCGCGATAGATTATTGTTTCGACGCCTTCGTGCAGAGTAGAAGTTATTTGGTATTCTGATAAGGTTAACATCACTTAAGTTAGAAATTACAGGAGCTAATTTTTATTAGATTAACACTACTTAATCTTGATTTGGTGTGATTACGATCGTGTATTTTGCGATTCGCAATCACAGGGAAGATACACTACGTGAAAATGTGGCCTGGGTCATTGGTGTCAACAAACATCTTAAATGTAATATTGGTCTTGTGTGTGAGTCCCGAATGCTTTCGCTGCACAATTTTTCAGGGGGATGGGAGCGATCGCACTCCGCGTCAAACAACAGGAGATGGGAGCGATCGCACTCTGCGTCAAACAGGCAATTGAACTGGTTCTCAATCGCTGACTACTGTAACTTCACAGATAGTAGAAATAGATTCCGGTTCAGGCAAAATACGCACGCGGGCGAATTTTAAACCGCTAACTCCTTGTTGTGATTCTACCATACCAGTCTGAACTTTTGGCTCTACCCAACCTTCGCGAGACAAGTAGCGCAAGTATTGCTGATATTCTTCCCACTCCTCCTCGGTGGAATAAACAACAGTCAACATCCCTGACTGAGTAATCCGCTCTTGTGCGTCTTTGTCAACGGCTTTTTCGATCCGCTTTTTGACAAGTTCGTAGCGGATGTCGCGAGTGCCTTTGACATCAAACATTTTTTCGGTATTTTCGTTGTGAAAAATGTCGATCGTGGTATTCTGCACTAATACTAAATGTGCGAGTTCCATGTTAATTTGAGACTCGGCTTGCAGGCGAAAAACTGTGCGGCCACAATCGCAAATAGCTCGCAGTTGTTCGTAGCGCAAACTGTGTAGGTGAAACTGACTAAATTTGGGATCGATCGATTTTCCTACATAAATCATGTGATCCATGCCGTCGGTGCATTCGATGTCGCAGTAGTGGGGAAGAATTTGCTGCATTTTTTCTTGCCAGCGGGCCCAGGTTTCTTGGAGTTTGGTGCTGATTAAGTTCAGCATTTGGTCGTAGCGATTGCGATCGCTGTAAACGCAGTTGTGTTCATTTTCACAGGCTGCTTGGTAAGCTTCAACGGCTGCCTGAACCTTGGGCCCGCACTGCACAAAATAGTCAAAATATACTTCTAAATGCTCGTTTAAATACTCGGCGGCTCGCACCTCCATATCGACTGTTACTTTTTGTTTTAAATGCTGGATGTAGTCGAGCAAGTCGAGCCGCAGTTGCTCGCCGAGGTGGGTAGTTTGTGTTTGGCAAACGGCATCAGCTATGACTAAACCTAAGCGAAATTGTTCGAGCAAATCAGTTTGAATGGCTCGGTTTCTTTCGTCGCTAGAACCGCGAATGTCCGAAATTCCGTACAGCGGATGAACGTCAGCAAATACGATTGTTTCTGGAGGCAGTCCCCAACTTCGCCTTTCTGCTTCTTGGGCGAACCGCCACTCGACTGCGGGGTGGATGTTGTGAATGTGGGTAAACCGCTCCTGGATGGCTTGCCGCAGGGCTGCAATGAAGGCGGGAATGAGTTCTTGGGCGTGTTGAGCGTCAATGCCGTTGAAGTGGTTTGGCCGATCGCACAACAGCCCCACAACACCCAAAATCCGCTGCCCGCGCCCCTCGCGGGTGACGGATTTGACTACCAGGGGCACCAGCAGCATCGATCGAGTTCCCATTCTCCGCAAAGTTCGATCGCACTCGGTTTCGCACTCCCTACGCAAGTCTGGCACGTTCCAAACTTGATTTGCTGCTGTGGCCTTCAAAAAGTGAGAAGCTTCTAGGGAGTGCATTGAATAAAGAATCGGCTGCAAATGTTCGCCCTCTTTTGCAACTAATAGCTGTACCTGTTCGCCGTCGGGCCGCAGCAGTAAAGTGCCGTCAGCATTGAAGAGCGATCGCAAACACCGATCGATTTTCTCAAATTTGTCTGGCCGCAGCATCGAATCTCGATCGATCAATAACTGAGTCAGCCGCCGAATTTGCTCCTGCACAGTGACATCAAAACCTTCTAGCAGCAGCAAACCTTCTACGCGATAATTATCCAACTGCAATCGATCGGCTAAATTTTCCAGTTGATTGGGCTGCATCAGCCAAGCTTCCCGTTCCGCTACAGGCATTAATCTTAAAGAAACATCCGCAAATTCATCTATTTTTGAGTCAATTCGAGTAATTTTTAACTGTTCCGAACCCAGCCAAAATTCAATGAATCTGGGTTCTCGGTGTTTGGGGTTTTTTACACTCGCCGTGACAGGTTCTTCTAGCACCCGCAAACCGTCGATGTCAATTTGATAATATTGCTTAAATACCCAGTGTAAAAGGTGGCGGCGGTACAATTGTTCTGCTGTTTTGCCGTCCCCATCCTCGAACAGTTGCAGCAGAGTGATGTCGGTTTCTGCAAACAAACCGTTGGTAGATTGAGTTGCCAAGGACGTTTCCTCCCAACCGGCCAAGCGGCAAAATGCTGCGTTAGCGTACCGCAGGGCAAAAGTTCCCGGTTGCATTACTGCGATTAAAACGCGGCGGTCGCCGAGAAATTGAAACAGTCGCTGTAAATCTTGTTTCCACGTTTTCAAGGGTTCAATTTCAGAAGATTGACTGGGTACTTGGCCCGCCAAAGCTTCCAGTAGCTGTTCTATACTTGGTTCGCTGGGCAGATTGTTACTGTCTTGCTTTGTTGGGACGATATCTGTCGCTGGCGATTTTACGGAGTTGTTGTTTTGATGGGAAGACGATTTAGGAGTAGACATGAGTAAAACACCTGAAAGCAGTGGATTTTGCCAAAAAATGTCAGCGATCGGCGATTATGGCTTTGTAAAGAGCTTAGATCCTGTTTGTAAAGTTTGTGTATGGGTATCGGAAACTGGGTTTTTTCTCGGACGATGGGCCCAGGGACTTTTACTTTTATTCACAAACAACCTCTCAGTCTCGACGTTATAGGTGATATTAACGTGTTTACCGCCTGGGGGGTAACACCCATTATAAGCGGTAGACAGTAGCGGATAGTGTCAGCAATTAATGCTATTTGACTCCGAGGTGAGATATATAGCAGCTTTGGGTTGAATGAGGCACAGCCCTGGTAATTGGGAATTGGGAATTGGTAATTGGTAGGTAATTAATAATTGGCAAGCAGGTTGCTTGTCACTAATTTAGCAAATAAACTTGCGACCAAAATTTCAATCTAACTTGCTATTTGGCAAGGCAAGAATTAACATATATAATACAGCTAACAGGATTTTTGAAAGGACATAGTTATGGCTTTAACGGTTAACAATCTCATTGGCGATGTGACGGGATTTCCTGTATTTGCTGGGGGCGGGCCACGTCTTTTGGGATTCGCTACACCCGATGAGATTAACGTAGGGAATGGAAATTTGTCGTCTTTTCCCTGGGGAGTTTGGGGACTCGATGGCAACGATACTATAGGAGGTTCATCGGATTCCAACGAACGTCTGTTAGGAAATAATGGCAATGATATTATCGGTGGTGGCGGCGGAAATGACATCATTTACGGCGGGAAAGATGACGATCGCCTGGATGGAAATGATGGCAACGACGTAGTTAGGGGCGACGCCGGAAATGACCTGATCTTCGGAGGGTTCGGGAACGATATCCTGCGGGGAGGGCAAGGAGACGACGATTTAGAAGGCAATGAAGGCGACGATTTCTTAGCAGGCGATCGGGGAGTTGACGTACTCACGGGAGGCCTCGGTGGTGATATATTCGTGCTCAGAAGCAACGATGAAGCATTTGGTATAAATGGAGCAGATGTCATTACCGATTTTAACTTTGACGAGGGCGATCGCATCGGTTTGACGGACGGTTTAACAGAACTAGACCTTTTCTTTGAAGACAACAATTTGATTGCTTACGATAATGACGGAATTATCAACGACATGGTGATTGAGAACATAATTACCGGACAGATTGTCGGGATAGTTTTAAATACCAACAGCTTTGAACTTACTGGTGCATTTGAACAAGCGAGTCCGTTTGCATTGGCAGTTAACGGTTCTCAATTCCAGTTTTTAGCTTAGTTATGTGTAGGGAATTAGACGAGCGATCGGGCTAGTTCTGGGTAGGGAAACAGCAGTGCCGTTTCCCTACAGATAGCGGGCAGGCTATCTATACGCCACCGTACTTTGCAGCATTGATATTACAACATTTATGCCTTTAGAGATTTTTTAGCCTCATCTAAAAGTAGAAATTTAAAATCGGGGAAAGTAAATACAGCACTTGCCGATTTTATGAGATTCAATGAAGTGAAAAGCACCTGATAGCTAAAGCTCATGAAATCCTATTATTGAGACCTCCGCTCAAAAATAGTGACAGCGCATTTGGCAGAGAAGATGTCAAGCGAGAAAAGTAGCTGCTCGCTTAGACGTTACTAAAAGTCTAGTTCAAAAACTGGTCAAGCAACAACAAACTGAGGAAAATTCACCTCCCAAACAGAGGGGAAAACCCCGATTCAGTCATTTAAATGATGCAGAAACGGAAGTGAGAGAATGCTTTAGCTCGTCATCCCAATGCTACTTTGAGCGAATTGTGTGAATGATGGGGATAGAAGACTGGAAAATCGGTGAGTCGGACCGCCTGTGTCGCCCCAAAAAAAATTAGGGCTCACTCGAAAAAAAACATGGTACAGTAGCCAAGCCGGAACAGAAAGAGTACAAAAACTAAAAGTTGAGTATTGGGAAAAACTCCGAAATATCGAGACCCAAAACAAGCATATTTTTAGACGAAACAGCCATGATGCGCTCGTTTGGTTAGAAGTCATGCCCATGCTCCTTTGGGGACAAGAATAGGAGAAATCAAACCATTTTATGGAGGAGCGTTCGTCCCAGCTATTCGCGCAATTAGTCTTAAGAAAGTGCTGGCATTAATGACCCTGAATGACTCAATAGACGGTCCAGCATTTTCTGTATTTATTAAGAAGTTTTTATGCCCTCAGTTGTGGCTCTTGTGCGGTAGTAGTAATGGATAATTTACCCGCCCATAAACTAACCTCAATCAATTCAATGATTGAAAGCGTAGGTGCAAGGCTTATTTGTTTATCCCCTTACTCTCGTGATTTTAATCCTCTTGAAATGTGGTGGTCGCAGCTTAAATCTTTTTTGCGAATGTTGTCTCCCAAGACCCCAGAGATGATTGGCAGGATCATAGGAGTTGCCCTTAATTTGATGAGTCCGAACCATTTAAGACATTGGTTCACTCATTGCTGCTACTGTACCTCATAGCATAGGAAAGTGCTGTAATATGGTGTCTTATTAAACCATCATTTTGCCTATTCAGGACGGCGAATGTCTGAGGGGTTTGGCCCATCAGACATTCGCCAACAGTTTCTTTCTATCGCCGATTTTTATCTTAACTTTTTGAGTTTCTTCAAGTGCGATCGCCTCAAATTTTCCACCAACTGCCGCAACTGCTTCAAATTACCCGCTTCGCCGCCATATTTCCACCGCACGTAAGCTTGCGAAACTTCATCAATCACCTCAGCTTCATCAGTTGCATGATTGCCGCGCATTGCCTCAGCATACTCCAAAGGCGTTTGAGCTTTCTGCTTGACAAATCCCCTACTCGCCAAATCCTTCAGCATTTCCTGATAAACCCCCTCCACCGGCGGCAACTTCGCCAGCCAGCGGCGGTGGCGCCACTTGCGCCACAGTTGCCAAATTAACCAGCCAATAAAGCCAAAGGCGATCGCAGCAATCAAGCCAGTAAATAACCCCACCCAGCCCTTAGCAAACTGTCCCAGAAACCAGCCCACAATCAAAGTTATCCAGCCAATTACAAAACCTATGACTGAATCGAGCCCGCTTCTGAGAGGAGTCGGTAGCCAACCCGCGATCCACTTCCAAAATGATTCGATCGCACTAAAAGTCTGGTTGTCTTCCACCGAAGCCGGAATCAGCGGATAACCGGGAATCGGATTAAAAGCAAACCAGCCATTATTGGGAAAATATACCTCCGTCATCAAGAAAGCATCGGTATTTTTCACAACGTAGTAACCAGTAAATGGGTTGAATTCTCCCGTATCGAAACCCCCCGCCAGTCGCGCCGGAATCCCGATCGACCTCAGCATAATTGTCAGTACCGTCGAAAAGTGGTCTGGATATCCACCTGTAACTTTTTTGCCATCCTGGGTATTTTTGTAACCAAACAGAAAACCCTCGACTAAATCTTCACCTTCCTCTAAGTAAGGCAAAGCTTTTTCTATTTTGTAATTAGGATTTTGCTTTAAATATTGAGCTAAGTACAAAGCTTTTTCGTAAGGAGAATCGATCGGTCTGTCTGACTGAGATACTCTAGTTCTTGCTGCCAATATTTCTTCAGTTTTTTCTCGCACCTTCTGGGCAATTTTAGGCGGCACATCCAAATAGAACTTGCGAATATTTTTCGGGTAATTAGTACCAGTTTTTCCTAACAAAGCTCGATCGCGAAAAGGCACATTTGAAATCACCGTATAAGTCACGCCCTCCGCTAATTCCAAAGGCGATCGCAAACCCCCCTCGGCATCAACCGCCACCTCTGTCGTCGGAAAATAAAGTTCCCTCGGCTTGTTTAAAGCCGGAATCAAATTCGGCAACTGAGCAACAATAGTATAACTTTGAATCACCTCTTGAGTGCGAGGCGCATTGGGAAAAGGATTCAGATAAAATTGATAAGACCAGCGAGGTCTATTCACCTTTTGAGCTTGTTCGTTGCGAGAAATTTCCCAACCCTGACCGGTGTATTTGTCGAATCCCAACACCCGCCAAAAACCCGCAGCCTGCGATCGCACGCGCATCACCACTTGGGGTTTCATTTCCCCCCGCAAATTTTGATTGATGCGCTGGTTGAAACCGTAATAAAAAGTAGAGTCCACCTCTCCTGGCCCAGAGTCTGGGTTTCTCCCCCTTCCTCCGCCAGTTCCTTTTTGATTTCCCCCTCTGACATACCCCGGATTTAGAATGCTGCGCGAGTCAAACTCCCCCTGATATTGAATAGGAGCACTCACCGGAAAAGTCCGCAACTGATAGCCAGGGAGGCGCGGCAAAAACGCAAAAATAGTCAGCCCCAACCCGACAGTTATCAGCAGCAGCCAACCAAAATACTTTGGGGATAAAGTAGCAGCAAATAGCGACAGGCTTTCATTTTTCCCTTTACCTTGTGCTTTTTCGCCAATGGATTCTGGCTTCACAAATCCCAAGCGCGATCGATAATCCAAAACCAAAGTCGGAAGCGCTAAAGCCAAAAACACCAACAACAGCGGCGCAAAAGTCAAGGTTTGGCTGAGAGTCGCTGCTACCCCTAACAAAATTAGCCCGATTACCATCGAGTAGCCTAAATCCTTGCGGCGAGGCAAATCGAAACTGTGCAGCACTTGAAGTTGGATTAACAGTTGCGCCAAAACTAACCGCGTATCATTCAATTCTCCCACCAAGCGGCTAAAAAAAGCGAACAGCGCCACCAGCATTCCAATAGCTATGCAGAACTTAGCAGCTACATTGCGATCGCGGCGGCGGTACCAACTCCAAGTTGCTCCCACAATACTAACAGGCACAGCCCACAGGTTCTGGGCTTCTTCAGCAGCAACGTCAGTAGCTACAATTCCCACAATTACCAACAACTGAACTAGGATTCGCAGCAGTAAAGAATCCTCAATCACCGGCGGAGGCATGGCCTCGATCTGCTCCCACAGTTTACCCAAAACAGGTATATTTCGCAGGTTATCAGTTGTCATGTGCACCCATCCAAGTCAACGAGCAGTAGATTGTAGATTGGAGATTTTAGATTTTAGATTGACTCCACCGATGAATCTGCGGGCTTTAACTAAGATCTAAAATTTTTGGCTTTCCACGACAGTAGTCGAGGAATTGCATTTGTTTTTGTGTGAGGTCAAACCAGCGAGTAAAAACCTAAATTATTTACTCTAATTAGACCTTTCTAGTTGCTATCTTGTCCGGTTAAAATTGGACGAATAGCAAACATCAAAGGTCTGGTCTCGAAGTTTTGGAATCGAACTTCTAGAGCATAAGTCTTGTTCGGTTGTGGATCAAACAACTCCACACTTAAATGCCCGGAATTCGGACGATGTGCAGTTGCTTCGGCATCTCCTCCCTTGAGTTCCAAACTTCCTGCCCCCGGAAATTGGCAGTCAACTCTTAAACACGGCATTGGCTGTTCTCTGTTGCGGTTCGACAGGTATTGAGCTTCCAGAGTTAGCGAACCCAAACCAGTCAGCCACTCCCGCGAAACAGGCGGCTGATTCACAGGACAATCCAAAGTTAGGGACTCAATGATTTCCCTCGCGGCCAACAGCGACAGCACCATTTGTTGATCGGTACTCGCCGCTTCGTAAGTCGGGAAATCTTCTAAATCTAGAAGTCCCCGCAAAGAACCTCGAAGCACTAAACCAGCTAACTCGTTGAGTTCGTGAGACTGGCCCGGAAACAAGCTATCTACAGCGCGAACTAACTTCGATCCTTGCCGCAGCGACGACATTACCAGTTCCTGACAAGGTTCTAGCAGTTGAGCAAAAACCCCTTGGGCGATCGGAATTGGCAGGCGGCCCCACCTGATATTTTGTAGTTGGGGAGTCCAGAGGTGTAGGGGAGGAACCCATTGCGGGGCTACATCGTCTGGGTAATCGTGATCGTAGCTTTTGAATTCTGTTTCCCAGGGGAACAGCGGCGGGTTAGATTCAATTTCGGCTCTAAGCCTTTCTTTTAACAAGGTCTGAAAACGGTCTTGCACGGTCGGTATTTCTCCAATTGTCTGCGGTTGTGCGGGTGCATTGCTGTGCGCCCCCACTTGATAGTCCAGCGGGTCTGGTTCGTCCCATTCCCAGTATTCCACCCCGGAATTGTCTTCTGTGTCGCCCCACTCTTCTGAGCGAGGGGATGGATAGAGGTTTTCCTCATCTTCGTTAGAGGTATTCGCGATCGGCCCCTGCAATATCCAGTCTAAAAAATGGCGATCGAAAGCCTCTGCATCCCTGTTCGTTTCGTTATTCATCACTAGATGCCCCTTCTCCGGAATCTGAACGATTTCGCAATTCCCAGGCAAGTTCCAGCAATTTAAACCACCGTTTCTGTACCTGGGCTACCGTGCTGCCGAGGCTTTGCGCGATCGCTGACTCTGACAGACCTTGTTGTTTCAACTTTAGCAAACGCTGTCCTTCTGGGCCAATTTGCTCGCCAAACGCCTGCCACTGAGAAGGCAGCAAACCCAAATTGCGGTCTAAGTCTGCTTCCAGCCACTGGTGAACGAGTTCCCAGCGGTGCGACATGGCGAACCTGAGCAAATGGTACTTGAAGCGCTGCTGCAAATAGTCTCTTTGGCGGGGAGTTATGCCCAGAAGCGACTCTATTTCATTAGTCGGCAAGTCTTGCAACCGCAGCACGAAGTAATCGGCGCAGTCTTGTTGGTTGCGCTCTTTCAAGTAACCCACTAATTCGTCAATCACATTTTGCCGCAGAGACTCTGACTCGTCGCCGAGGGGACGAATTGCCGCCGAACCCTGTCCGGCCATCGCTTCCCGCACTGAGTGCACCGAGGTGTCGTTCCAAGTTTGGTCGGAATCTGAAGCCCCTCCGTCGGCGGCTTGTTCCATATCTACGGAGGTTTCTTTGGGCTGCTGCTGGGAAAAGGTTTGGGCCCGTAAAATAATTAGTTGCTGGCTGCGGTTCCGAGGCAAAGGAATGCGCCGCTTGCCGAAGCGCTCTACAAAGGCCATGTACTCTGCTAGTTCTAAGCGAGTGCGGGGACTGTAGGTGGGTGGCAGTTGGGTTTCGCGCCGGAATGCCTTTAAAGCTTCGAGATAAAATCCTTGCAAAAAATCTTTGATCAGTTCTACTCGCGCCTGATAACTAGACTGTACCTGCGGAGGAGTGATGTAGCGATAGACGATCGCGCTGAGGGTACTGTGCAATTCTACTCGCCCGGGTCCGGAGCCTAAATTGTAATAGTGGAGGCATTGTTGCAAGCGGTGCTGAGCGAGGGTCTGGGCTGAACCTTCTATATCTCCGGAGGATTGAATCCGCTGGCTTTCAGTGCATATCCTGTTGACTTCTGCTGCGAGTCGCCCTGCTACATCTTGGCAGTTCTGCTCTGACGCGCGAGTGGACTTTTTAAGTTCGTCTAACAGCAGTTGAAATATGGTTTCCACGCTCTGGCAGATTTCCCGCATGATGGTTTACAGCTAACAATGAAATTAGCACAGTTAGTAAAAGTATGGATAAATCTTTCCTACCGCTACTTTACCTCGTATTCCCCAGATAGGACAAACTGCAATGCCCTCGAGCTCCTCCTTCGCGCAAACACAGAGAACTGCTTTTTTATATGTCCTGGATGGGCCATCCGCTAAAAACCTGGTTTAAACAGTTGCCATTGCAACGATGGTTCATCCGAGTGTCGGGTTTGACAAAGCCTTCATGGGGCCGAAAACGCTACACTGCCGTTGATACCTTCGGCTTAGTGCTGTGGTGGTCACAGCAGCAAGTGTTCCTGAAGGTGAAGCGAGCACCCAACTTCTCCCGGCGGTCTACTAGATGGGGCGAAGGGTTTCACGGCTGTATTTGATTTGGGTCTTCGGCCACTTTTGCCATAAAGTTTAGACGGCGATCGCCCGTCTGTTTCTTGGTAGCATCCTGGAACGTCGATTTAACGGTTTGACTCAATATCATTATCTAGTATCCCAATCACAGAGGTCAGCACCGCTGATGTCAGAAAATCTGTTTCCTAGCCTTCTAGGATAACTGGGGTATATTTAATTCCAAGTCCCCTATGTCGTCATTTAAAGCAGCCCACACAATTAAGTGTGTGAGATGTTGGTTAACTAAGACATAAATTCCTTGATTTTTACTAACAATCAGAGGGCAGCCTTTTTATATAGCGGGATCGAGCAGGGGCTCACCTGCAGCCCAATCGGTGCGATCGCCAAACAAAGGCGCTTGGGAACAATAAGTTTGATTGCATCTATCTAAGGGTATCAATATTGCAATTACTGTAACCTGAAAAGCAGATATTTTACTAAAGTGCGATCGTCTTCGATCGTCCTCTGGGTTGATGTAAGTTGCTGGCGTAATTTGTTCTAATAAATGTAAAGTTAGAGTTGAAGGAAGAATTTTCAATGCGTAAGTTAAACATAGGCTTATCGGACGAGCAGCGTGCAGGCGTTATCGAACTATTGAATCACGACCTGGCAGATGCTTATCTGCTGTTAATCAAAACCAAAAAGTATCACTGGGATGTAGTGGGCCCGCAGTTTCGATCGCTCCACCAGTTGTGGGAAGAACACTATCAAGCGTTAACACTAAATATCGATGCTATGGCCGAACGGGTGAGAACTTTAGGTGGCTATCCAATTGGTACTGCTGAGGGCTTTCTCAAGTATGGCTCGATTAAAGAACATATCGGCGATTTGCCTTTGGCTACGGAAATGGTATCGCGTTTAGTTGATGACCACGAACTGATTATTCGCAATCTCCGCAAACACGTTGAACAGTGCGGTGAAGAGTTTAACGATGACGGAACCGCAGACTTTTTGACTGGTTTGATGGAACAGCACGAGCAAATGGCTTGGATGTTGCGCTCGTTTATTGAAGGGGAATCTATTTCGCCCGATGGTAAGCACCCGCAAGCTCAAACTGCTACAGCTTCTCACGCTTAGAGAGATTAAGTAGACGGAAGAAGGAAGTTCGGCAACGGATTCGCTTTCTGAGGATGTAACGGATGTCAGTTCGATGGAAGTCGGAAGAAGGAAGAAGGAAGAATGGAAAACTTAGATGTTTTTATTTAACCCTTTTTTCTGATTCTTAATCGAGCAAGCTGGCATAATTAAACACCCTCTCCCTTCCTATAAAACCCGGTTTATTCAAAAAACCGGGTTTTACAATTTTTGGTTTATTTAGATTTTAGATTTCCTAAACTGTTGAATCGCATTCTTTCGTATACCTGCGACGGCAACATTCTGTGAGCCTTCGTCCGCGTCTCAATCCTCGCCAGTGTCGTCCCTTCACTCGATTCTGATGCTGGTTTTAACTCTAACCCTGATACAGTTAGCGGTGTAAATATTATTTTTAATATACTTTCTATTAAGAGCAGATACAAATTATGGCGCAAAAGTGCCATTGATAAATCTTCTTTGAAAGCTCGATACAGCCAAGATAATGTACTCCGGTGATTGCCGCTGCGGTTGCTTTTGACAGCTAAGTAAATGTAAAAATTGCTGCTAGACCACCGATAAATGCTGCTGGGAATTTCGGGATGTTGCTGTCTGACATCTGCCATAATTAAAGAATGAGATTTTGCCATTGCTGCATAGTTGCTAGACATACTGCTGGCAATCTGCCGATAGCCAACTAAGTATTCTGGTACGACTTTAAATTGATAATGTTCGGCTATGCGGAGGTGAAGTTCCCAGTCTTCGCAGCCTTGAGCGTTTTCTAGTTTAAGTTTGCCGTTGTAACCGCCGACTTTTGCAAAACAAACGCGGCGGATTAGAGATGAGCTGGCATTGCCTATAAAATATTTATAAATTAATGATGTGTAAACTTCTCCTTCGATGGTGGAGTTATAAAATCCACCTGTGAGCAAGTCTTTTTCATTTATATCAACTGACCAGGAATAGACAACTCCGACAGAGGGTGGTGAGAAAGTCAGGCATTTTACTTGTTTTTCTAGGTTTGGCGGATACCAAATATCATCAGCATCGATGGGAGCAATATATGCGCCTTTTGATTTTTCAATTGCTAGGTTGCGGGCGACGGCGACACCGGCATTTGATTGGTGGAATAAGCTGACCCTGCTATCTTTTTGAGCAAAAGATTGGACTATTCCGGCTGTTGTATCTGTAGAGCCGTCATCAACTACTAAAACTTCTATGTTTTGATAAGTTTGAGATAAGACAGACTCTAAGGTTTTAGCAATAAAATTGTCAGCGTTGAAAGCTGGTATGATGACTGAAACTAATGGCTGATTTAAAGTATTTTGTGAGGGATTCATGTAATGTAAAAAATGGTTTAGGTAAAACTTTTGGTTCACAGGGAGCTGGCTAAGGGTATGTTAGCAAATTACCAAAGCTCGATCGTACAGCGTCGGAAATTTTAAGACGTATATTTAAAATATATTGCCAAAACTCATAAAATGTGCATTGAGTCCGCAGTCGCGATCGAGACTTGGTGCAGGAGTCTCTCGCGGATGAGGTCTGTAAAAGAAATTGTACCGCGCAACTCCTGACAGCTTCCGGGTGTCCGTATAAACGATGTTTGATTTTATACGGTGTGCCTACTTATAAAATCAAAGTCTTGTGCATTGCAACACAGCCGCATCAAAATGCTGCTGGGGCTTTTTCCCAAGTTTACACAAACAATGATATATTTAAAGATTTTGTAAAGCTGTTGTCTACCTCAGGTCAGTCTCAGCAAGATATGGCGTAAAATAGAGGTAAGAATGGGGAAAATCAAATCGAAAATACCAGAAAAAAATCTAGTTGAAGACAAACAGAAATCGAGTTATAAATAAAAAAGTAGAGCTGATTTTACCCTTCGTAAAGTAGCACCAATAAAATTCCAGCAAATTTTAGCCCCTGCAATTTAAACAATTTAGGTAATGATTTCTACCGCCGACCCCACTGTATCCGTTATTATCCCAGTCCACAACGGGGGCGCTTACTTCCGCACCTGTTTGTCAAAACTGGCTCAAGCTGTGCCCAGGCCGATCGAGATTATTGTAGTAGCAGATGGCGAAAGTGACGGTTCTTGGCGTCTGGCCAAGGAATTCGGCGCCAAAGTCATCAGGATTCCCGAGTGCGGGGGGCCAGCGCGGGCAAGGAATTTGGGTGCCCAAGCTGCAAAGGGAGATATTCTGTTTTTTGTGGATGCTGATGTCGCTGTTTGTCCAGAAGCCGTGGGCTATGCGATTTCGGTGTTCAAAAACAATCCTTACTTAGCTGCTTTTATTGGCTCTTACGACGATGCTCCTGGAGATCCTGATTTTCTATCGCAGTACAGGAATTTGCTGCATCACTACGTACACCAAACAGGTAACGAAGAAGCTTCGACTTTTTGGGGCGCTTGCGGAGTGATTCGCCGGGAAATTTTTTTGCAAATGGGCGGCTTTAATGAGAGTTACCGCCAAGCTTCGATCGAAGATATTGAGTTCGGCTACCGTTTGAAACAAGCAGGTTATAACATTCGGCTGTGCAAAACCTTGCAGGTGAAGCATTTAAAGCAGTGGAAACCTATGGGGATGGTGAAAGCTGACTTTTTCTACCGAGCACTGCCTTGGACAGAACTGATTTGGCGCGATCGCCAATTGAATAACGACCTCAACTTGCAAGTTTCAAACCGCATCAGCGTGATTTTAACTTATGCAGTGCTGCTGGCAATTTTGGGGACGTGCTGGTCGCTGAGCTTTTTGCTACTGGCTGGTTTGCTGGCTATACCACTGGTAGCAATTAATGCACCCCTTTACAGATTTTTTCACCGTAAACACGGTATCCTATTTGCCCTGAAAACTATTCCGTGGCACTGGCTTTTCTATTTTTACAGCGGACTGGCATTCGCGATCGGGACAGGTCGCTACTTATACCAAAAAAAGCCTGTGACTGGGAAAGTTAGGTTGCCAGTATCGGCTCAATAAATCAAGGTAATTTGTGCTTAAACATCAGGTAGATCGATAGTTTCTCAGGGTATTCACGGGTGCATCGATCCCTTTGACAAGTTATAAATAACTGTATAGTTTTGATAAAAAAGCTGGAGGTAGGCTGAGTGAAACATTATCCTGTTGCGATCGTCGGTGCAGGTCCTGCGGGCTTGACTGCTGCCTACGAGCTAGTCAAGCAAGGCATTATCCCTGTTGTACTAGAAAAAGGTGATAAAGTTGGGGGAATAGCTCGCACCGAAAGCTACAAAGGCTATCGTTTCGACATTGGCGGCCACCGCTTTTATACTAAAGTTGAAGCCGTGCAGCAGTTGTGGCAAGAGGTACTGGGAAATGAGTTTATTAAAGTGCCGCGATTGTCGCGAATTTTTTATCAAGGTAAATTTTTTAACTATCCTATCAGTGCCTTCAATACTCTCTTTAATTTGGGCATAATTGAGAGTACGCTGATTATTTTGAGTTATCTGAAAGTGAGAATTTGGCCGCTTCGGGAAGAAAAAACTTTTGAACAGTGGGTGATCAATCGTTTTGGCGAACGCTTGTATAAAACATTTTTTAAGACTTACACTGAAAAAGTTTGGGGCATTCCTTGTTCGGAAATTCAAGCAGATTGGGCGGCACAGCGGATTAAAGGATTGTCGCTGACGACAGCAATTATTAATGCTTTGTTTGGCAGCAACGACACTAAAACATTAATCAAAGAGTTTGATTATCCGGCTTTGGGGCCGGGGATGATGTGGGAAAAGTTCGCGGAAGCTGTGGAGAATAAAGACGGCAAAGTTTATCTCGATACTAAAGTCATTAGCTTTGAGCGTGAAGGTAATAAGATTAAAAGTATTACTGCGGAGCACAACGGAGAAGTAGTTCAATATTCGGCGGATAATTTCATTACGAGTATGCCGATATCGGCACTGGTAGCAAGACTGAAACCGCAGCCGCCAGAAGAGGTATTGCACGCCGCGCGATCGCTCAAATATCGAGATTTTTTGATTGTATCGCTGATTGTCAATCGCAAGGATTTGTTTCCAGACAACTGGATTTACATTCACTCCCCCGAAGTCAAAGTTGGACGAATTCAAAACTTTAAGAATTGGAGTGCCGCTTTAGTTCCCGACGCCAGCAAAAGTTGTTTAGGAATGGAATATTTCTGTAGCGTAGGCGACGACGTTTGGGAAATGTCGGATGCGGAACTTATCGAATTAGCAACTCGCGAGTTGGTTGGTTTGGGTTTAGCAACAACTGCCGAGGTGGAAGATGGAGTTGTCATACGCCAACCCAAAGCTTATCCAGTCTATGATGGCGAATATCGAGGACACTTGCAGGTACTTGAAGGTTTTGTGAAGGGAATTGAGAATTTGCAGACGATCGGGCGAAACGGTATGCACCGATACAACAACCAAGACCATTCCATGCTGACGGGAATGCTGGCTGTGAGAAATATTCTAGGCGAAAAGCACGATTTGTGGGATGTGAATACTGAGCGATCGTACTATGAAGATTTTAGTGTCGATCGATCAAAAGAAAAAAAAGATTCGTCTTTAATCTCGCAATCAACCTGATTTGACGCTGGAGGGTTGAGAAAGGGAAAGGAAATCTGTATTTTCCTTTCCCTTTTAGTTTTTAACTGATTTAACTGGTTTTAATTGGTTTTAACTGCTTCCCCGGAAGATCCTGGAAACCCATTGAGCGAGGCTCTGCCTCGTTTGCTGGCTCGGTACGCCTTCCCAGGAAGAGCACGGGAACGAGAGAAACAGCTTGTTGCAGTGGTGTGTCTGAATAGTTCAAGTAAAACTTGAAAATCTGTGCTAACTCTTGACTTACAGACTTACAGAGTGAAAATATGCTAAGACGCAAGCAACAAACAAACCAACCTATGAACTTTTCCCAGAAATCAGGGGGCAAAAGTGCCACACCCCCAAAAACCTACTCAACACACAATCCCGGCGTCGGAGGATTGCGGAAATTACTTTTTGCCGCCGGAATAGCCTCTCTGTGCGCTAGCTGTCAAAATCCTCAAGCACCCACCGCCACAACTCCCGGAGGCAGCCCCGGAACCAGTCCCGCAGCCACTCCCGTCGCAGTCAGCAGCCCCGGAGACCCAAATACTGTCAAAATTGTCTCCATGCTCCCGATGACAGGCAGCGCCTTGGGTCAAGCTCAAACAATGGTCAACGGCATCCAACAAGCCCTCGCCGAAACCAACTCGAAAGCTTGCGACGGCAAAATCCAAATCCAATACGAAGTTTTCGATGACGCCACCGCCGCCGCCGGCAAATGGGACCCGGCCCAAGTAACTTCTAACTCCAACAAAGCCGTCGCTGACGGTTCGGTAGTTGCCGTCATCGGTCACTATAACTCCGGTGCCGCCAAACTTTCCATTCCCGTGCTCAACCAAGCTAACATCGTCATGATCAGCCCGGCCAACACTTATCCGGGACTGACTAAACCAGGAAAAGGCGAAGCCAAAGAACCTAACGTTTATTATCCCGCTGGCACTCGCAATTTCACCCGCGTTGTCCCCGCTGACGACCTTCAAGGGGCTGTAGCTGCCAACTGGGCGAAATCTTTAGGCGTGCAAAAAGTCTACATTCTCGACGACCAAGAACTCTACGGCAAAGGCATCGCTGATGTTTTTGAAGCAACTTCTAAAAAGTTGGGAATTCAAGTCCTCGGAAGAGAGGGAATTGATATTAAAGCTAGCGACTACAAGGCGTTAATGAATAAGATCAAAGCTTTAAATCCCGACCTGATTTACTTCGGTGGCACTACTCAAAGCAATGCCGGACAAATAATTAAAGACATGAGAAATGTCGGGATGGCGCCTGATGCAGTTAAGTTCATGGGGCCCGACGGCATTAAAGAGCAAGCTTTAATTGACGCGGCGGGCAAAGATGCCGAAGGAATTTACGCTACTTTTGGCGGCTTGCCTCCTCAAGAATTGACTGGTGCGGGCGCGAAGTGGTACGAAAGTTACAAGGCAAAATATAATGCTGAACCGGAAGCTTATGCAGCTTACGCCTATGAAGCTGCTAAAGTTGCGATCGGCGCAATTAATAAAGTTTGCAAAAATGACCGCGCTGCTATCCGCGAAGCTGTCTTGGCAACTAAAGATTTTAACGGGGTACTCGGCACTTGGAGTTTTGACACCAATGGCGACACGAGCTTGACTACAATGTCAGGAAATGTTGTTAAAGGTGGCAAGTGGGAGTTCGTGAATGCGCTCAAGACAGAATAATTAATCAGAAGGAAGAGGGAAGAAAGAAGAGGTAAGAAGGAAGAAAAATTATTCAAGTTTTTTAATTTCCCAATTTCCAATTCCCAACTCCCAATTCCTAATTCCCAATTCCCAATCACTCAAAAATATGAAGAACTGGAAAAGTATTCTCTTATATCTAGCTGTAGTTTATATAATTTTGCTATTAGGTCCGATCGCAGGATTTGATTTGCCAAAAATCGTTGGAGAAATAGTCAGCAATCCTGAAGTTTTTATCCAACAATTATTAGTAGGCCTTGTCAACGGCGCGCTGATTGCAATTATTGCTTTGGGTTACACAATGGTTTATGGCATTATTGAGTTAATCAATTTTGCTCACGGCGATTTGTATATGTTGGGCGCTTTTGCTTCCCTAACGGTGTTCGGGGCTTTTGGCATTCAAGATGGCGCATCTTTAGGTACTGCTATACCGGTGATGTTAGTCGCTTTAATTGTATGTTCGGTGTTTTGTGCTGGGTTGAATATTGTTGTGGAAAAGTATGCTTATCGACCTTTGCGAAATGCTCCTCGTTTAGCTCCTTTAATTTCAGCGATTGGAGTTTCTTTTATTTTCCAAAATATGGGCTTGTTTTGGGGAGGATTGAAAGCTTTTATTCCCGTAATGGGTTCTAATTCTGCGGCTCCGAAAAGCTTTCCCGATTTGTTACCGCGAGTTGATATTTTCAAAGCTTTGGGAATTCAAACGAGTATTGTATTTACTACGAAAGATTTAATTGTGTTGGTGGTGGCGGTGGTATTGATGGTTTTGCTTCATGTGTTTGTGCAATACACTCGTCTGGGAAAGGCGATGCGGGCAACGGCTCAAAGCCGCGATGCTGCTAAAATTATGGGAATTAATGTGGATCAGATTATTGCTCTGACTTTTTTGATTGGGGGAGCTTTGGCGGGTTCGGCTGGGATTCTGGTTGGTCTGTACAACAATACTATTGTTTTTACGATGGGGTTTACGGCGGGCTTGAGGGCTTTTACGGCGGCGGTTTTGGGGGGTATTGGCAATATTGTGGGGGCGATGTTAGGAGGGGTTTTGATTGGGTTGCTTTCGTCTTTGAGCGATCAGTATTTGTCGAGCCGCTGGACTAATGCTTGGGTGTTTGGCGTTTTGGTGGTGATTTTGGCTTTTCGGCCTGGGGGTTTGTTGGGCGAGAATGTTCAGGAGAAGGTTTGAAATTGGGGGGTTTAAAGAAGGGCAAGAGATACTTATCGGGACTTAAACAAAAAATACGAGCTAAAAAGTTCTAATGCTTGAAGAGCAAGCATATAACGTTTTAAAGAATGAGCAATGAAAGAGACGACCCCCGCCGCCATGCCCCCCTGCTTTGATAAATGGTGTCAAAGATTTGACGATATCTTTGGTCATCAAGCCCAAAAACGGAAGTTTAGGAACTATTTAGGCGGATTATTGGGAGCTCGGGAGCGAAAAAACCTCTCGCAGAGGGCGACAAACGCCGTTGCTTAAAGTTGTGCTGGGATTCAAGGTCAAAAAATCAAGGCAATGGGAATTCAAAAATATGTGGGTAAGTTAGCTGAATACGGGTCCTCGATACGTCGCCATAGTAGTTTTTGAATTGGATTATATGGTCAATCTTGGGCTCCGCGAGGGGCAGGGAGTTGGCATGGAATGCAAGTCAATACATTATTACGCTCATTAATCGGAATTAGGCGCAATAAACTACCATTTTTTCCGAGGGGTATGAGGGCTATGTCATTGATTCTATCAATGTTTTGACTCTAGTTATCACCCCCTCAGCGGTAATGCTTGTATCACACTTTAAATGCAAAACAGCTTATATGGATTGTCCAGTAACCCACTCACTCATGCCATTCCAATAATCTACTTCCGACAAAGAAGACCCCAAAGTACCCTGGTTTGACCGCTTGGTTGTTTTAATTTTGGGAGGAATTCGATAAATGACCCAGTTGGGTGTTTCCTGATAGAGTTCCAATGTTTTTTGAATGTATGCAACCAATTTAGGGTTATCTTTTGCAATTTGCTTATTGCCATATTTAACAATTCCCATCCAATCTGCTCCCTGGGTAATCAAATCTTCCAAGATGGCAATTAAAGTATCATCGGTTATGGGATATTTCCAATAAATACTATTCTTTCTCATGCTCTCTTGAGGACTCGAAGGAGGAGAACCCCAATAAATAGCAGGAGGAAAAACCCAGCCACGTCGGCGACTATAATAAATAGCGACGGGATCGCCACCTCCACGATTAGCTATAGTAACAACAAGGTCGCTTGGTTGAGTTATTTGCTGCAAAGCTATCCCTAGTTCGTAGCCATCTTTGGCCACCGGAGAATAGCACCATCGGTTTAACTGTCTATAACCAATTCCAGAAATGATTAGTAGTATTGCCGTTATGAGTGCTAATGCTGAAGATGAACCTCCGGCTCGCTTGGCGAATGAAGCAATTGCTATCACGCCATTTCCTGCTAGAGCGGCGGCGGCTGGGTTAACAATATTTAAATTAGAGTAATTTGTAACGAGCTGTTGAGCGCCAATGAAGTAATAAATGGCAAAAGCAAGTATCCACCAATGAAACATCCCTGGTACTCGTGTGGCTACATTACTTGGCTGCTGCTCTGATTCTTGGGTAGGAACTTTATAATGAGGGGGAACGAATAAACCAATAGCAACAAGGAGCATGATGGGATAGGTCCAAATCCTCCGAGAAATAAGATGATAAAGTTCAGGGATAAAATATTTCTTTTGTAACCATTCCTGTAACCCATGATCCCAGAGCCAGTTCCCGCTGCCAGCAAAGTGGTAAGGTGGATAGGTCAGAGCAAGATGCCTCGCCCACAAATAATAGGCCGCTACGGGCAGGAGGATGGAAATGGCAGCTACTCCAATTACTATCAGCTTTTTCGGGCGCAGTAATCCTCGATTACCCAGGACAACAAATATTGTATAGAGCATCGGAATGCCAATGATTAAACCTGGTAGTTTGGTTAAAAAGCCCCAAGTTGCAAAGAGGGTGGCAAGCAATAAATAGTACCAGCGGTCAGTTTGTAGGTAAGCAATCAGCATCCAGAAACTTGTTACAACTAATGCCACCATTGCCGGGTCGGGAAGGAAAGACCGATCCACATATATATGGCCTGGAAAAATTGCGAGAATTGCGGCACTCATAAGAGCGCGATCCCGATCCCAAATACGAGAAACTAACTGATAGAAGGCAAATATTCCCCACAAGCTAAACAGGACAACGACGCTGCGTCCCACCCAATCATGCTGTCCCAATAAAGTATAGAGAAGGGCTGTAATATAAGTAACTGTTTGAAATTCCCGTCCATTATAGCTAGGTCCTGGCCCATCCCAGCTAACTTCAGGGTAGAAGATATTCCAATTTTTGCGATAGAAATTTTCGGCCATCATGGCTGTGCTTGACTGACGCCAACTAAAGCTATCAATAAATGGCTGATCGATATGAAGAAATCGCCAAATAGCTGCAACTACAAGAATTGATATCAGGAGATAAGTGGTGTTCCTATAAATTGGAATTTTCATGTTGGCTCTGATGATATAAAAAAACATCTGACCTGTAAAGCTACGCAGTAAGCTAGTGGAACTTAGACAAGGGCAGCGCTAGCTAACTAACTTTACACCTTGGAAGATATCTTGGTCAAGTGGAGTACGCTAACCAGCAAAGAGGGGGAGTCTTCACAGCCTGCTCCCCCAAAAGGTTGCAGGTTTTCTCCTGCGTAATTCTTGTTTTAATTGTCTGATATCGAGTTCTGCTTAAAAATTCCTATTTATAAGTGCAAAATAGAAATAGGAATAGGAATAGTCAACAGTTTTATCATGTATCTGAAAGATTCTCCCCAAGCGATCGCAGTTATAGAAAATCGGAGTTGCTGAAATGAGAGCCGAGCGAGCGAGTGAAAGAGGGAACGAATAATGAACATTAAATAACAATACATGGAAGGTCTTGAATGTCAGTCAAGTCATGTTAATAAAAGTTGGCATAAAATAGCTAAAATGACTTTCTCTTGTGGTGTGAGGGGAACTATTTCGGACATCTCGAATTGACTTTTGCCGTTGCTTTGAGTTCCTGGCGCGTGGAGGGGACGATTTCCGTTTTGATGTCCCAAGAGCGTCAGTGTGCTGCTACTTCCTTCACTGGTACTGTGGGTGAGGCGAGTTTTCACCTTCAACTGAGGTGCTAGATTCTAGTTCGCGATCGGAAATTCTCACTCGGCGCTGCTTTCACCATTGAGGCAATCCTGCGTCGCCAATGTCACCGTTGCCGCATCTTGCCAAGGCTGAGTGATGTCTCCTTCCCCGTAGCATGGGGTAATCGCGATCGTGCAGTCTCCCTGGTTTTCAGAGCCAATAACTAGCTTGGTTGCTTGCGACTGAAGGAATCCTTTTGCAACAAGGATTGTCGCCCATCGGAGAGCATCTGCACCCGGCACTTGTACGTGTAGTTGTCGGAAGTGGGGAAATCGGTCGCCGAGACCTCGGTGAAATGGATAATTCGTTGATTGTTGTGCATACTAGGGTGAAGAATTATGTAAGGAGAGCAAGCCGACTACCCATGCAGCAAAAGCTTAAACTATATGTTAAGGATGAAAAATAGTCAGCGTTCGCCGTCATCTTCCTACTACTGAAATAATACTTAATGGGACGATCGCCAACATTGAATTTTTATTTCCAAGTATAAGATAGCGCTTCTCAATTGAGTGGAATACTGTACGCCCAATTAAATATTCCCTGGTTTGAGCCAGCCAAAAACTTCGCCTAAAGTCAACTGCATTTCCGGCATAAATTTGGGCAGCGGAAGTATATCTGTTGGTTCTTGCAAGGAAATAGGCTGCTGCCTTGCGGGATAGGCTAAAATGTTTTTTTCATCTGGATCGAGCAACCAACCCATCTGACAACCGGCATTCAAACAGTGCAAGATATTGTTTGTGACTTTGGTTTGGCTTTGGGCTGGGGACAATATTTCTATTGTCCAGTCTGGGTGAGCGTTAAATGTATTGGCAATTTCGCCGTCAGCGTCTAGGGGAATGCGATTCCAAACAAAAATCGCGACATCGGGAACAATAGAACGTCCGCCAAAGGTGCAGCGAAGTTCTGGAAATGCCCAAGCAATCCGCTGAGGTTTGCCCGCTGCATTAACCCTCGTGATGAGTTCTCCCTGAATTGTGCTGTGTTTTCCTTGCGGCATAGGTTTTTGTAAAATCGCACCTTTGATGTATTCGCTAGCGGGTTTGGTTTCTGGGAGTTGCAAAAACTCGTCGAGGGTGATAGTTTTTTGAGGTGCTTGTACCATATAGCGATCGCCCGTTTGAAGTGTGTTGCGGTAACAGTTCCAGTATATTTGAAGTTTCGATCGCTGTGGTGAAACAATCGCTCTCAAAAGACTCTAAACTGTAGCTAGCCCGCTCAGCAGTTTCCCGAACCAGCGGTCGATCGAGTTGCTTGAGGCAGAAATTGGCACTGGCCGCGTCAGTCGCATCTATAAAACTGCGATTCCTAACATTCTTCCATCTAACTACTGACTGTTGACTAATAACTAATGGCTAATAATTTATTTCTATGTCAAAAAAAATAATTAATGCGATCAAATCGAGCGGTATTTTAGGGGCGATCGCCTCTTTGACTGTTTTGTTATTCGGCGGTTGGAGCGGCACTGTGATCGGCTGGCTGATGGGTACGGCTGCGGGATTTATGAGCTGTCGGGATCAGAAGGTTTACAGCCCGAAAATGGGTGCTGCGATCGGCAGTTTAGCGGGTTTGGGATTGGGAGTTTGGCTGTTAGTTGCGAGTGTGGTAGAAGGGGTGTTGATTAGACCTTTGTCTGGTCAACCTGCTGTTGCTTTGCCGACGACGCTGCTGTACGGGATTTGCAGTTTGACGATCGCAATTTTGACAGCTACGTTAATGGGTGCTTTGCAGGGTTTGCAGGGGGAACGCCAGCGGCTGGCAACTCTGGTGACATTAGCTTTTATTCTAATTCTGTTTCCGTTTATCGACATTCAGGCTCAAACCGGCTGGATTGCTACTGTAGTACAGATTCAAATCTTTATTATGTTGGCGCTGGGTTTGAATATTACTGTGGGTTTTGCGGGTTTGTTGGATTTGGGATATGCGGCGTTTTTTGCGATCGGCGCTTACACGACGGCTTTACTATCTTCTGGACAGTTAAATATTGCTTGGAACTTTTGGGTGGTACTGCCGATCGCGGCCGGTGTAGCTGCGATCGCGGGTGTAATCCTCGGTATTCCCACACTGCGGCTCAAGGGCGATTATTTGGCGATCGTTACCCTCGGTTTTGGCGAAATTATCCCGGTTGTCTTTAGGAATTTAACCGCGATTCGGATCGACGAACCAGTCTCGAAGATTGTTGCGGCTGTTTTGGGTAAACCCGAGTTGGTGCTGTGTCTGGTTGGGTGCGATCGACCTTTTAACCTCACCGGCGGCGAAGCGGGAATAAACCCGATCGGGCGTCCATCTCTCCCCATCGTCGGCACTTTCAGCACCGGCAACTACTTTCCCTGGTACTACCTAATTTTACTGTTAGTTGTCTTTGCTTACTTCATGATTTCGCGGCTGCGAGATTCCCGCTTGGGGAGGGCGTGGAATGCCATGCGCGAAGATGAATTAGCGGCGAGTGCGATGGGCATTAACCTGGTCAAAACCAAACTTTCGGCTTTTGCGATGGGAGCGACGTTTTCCGGCTTTGCAGGCGCGTTTTACGCCGCCTATATCAGCGCGATTTTTCCCAGCGTTTTCGATTTCTCGGTGTCGGTAATCATTTTGTGTATGGTGATTTTAGGCGGTTTGGGGAATATGACGGGGGTGATTTTGGGGGCTATCATTATCATGTCTGCCGATCGGCTTTATCTGCCACAATTAGCCCAAGTCCTCAAGGGTTTTCTAAACACTTTTGTACTCCCCAGGATTGCAATTCCCCAGTTGCGAGAGTTTCTGGCCACCAGTTTAGACCCGATTCAAATGCGCTTATTTCTATTCGGCCTAACTCTTGTTGTCATGATGATCGTGCGGCCCGAGGGGCTGATTCCTGATAAGCTCCACCAAGCTGAACTGCATTCGGATGCTGAATCGAGCAATGAGTCTTTAGCAGATGCGAGAAGTCAATAAATAAGTAAGGACAAAAAACATAGTATTTTGTAGGTGGGTTTAGCTAAAAATATAGCCTGCCATGCCAGGAACTTTATGAGTGTAAAACCCCCCTCCTCATCTAATGTTTATTTGTAACCAACTACTTAGTAAGCGTGAGAGGTTAGCCATGAAAAATGTAACTGGTACTGCTTTTATAGTTGCGGAATTTAGAGCTGAAGAGAACGAAGAGGCAATTCCTCTTTACACTGATAATGTAGTAAAAATTTGGCTCAATGAGGAAACAAAAGAAATAGCTGCAAAAATAGCTCAAAACTCTCCCGCCGCTAAAGAAATGGTTAAGTTGCGGACTAAATATTTTGATGATGTTTTGTCAAATCAAATTTTAGGAGGTTGCAAGCAAGTAGTTATTTTAGGTTCTGGCTTGGATACTCGCGCTGCTAGAATTAATGGCGAAAAAGTCACTTATTTTGAAATAGACGACCGCGCGACTCTTCAATTAAAAGAAGAAACTCTCAAAACCAACAAAATTAGCGCCAATGTTCGCTACATTCCCGGAGATTACATCAAAGATGGTTTAATAGCTTTACTGAAAGAGAGTGAATTGGATTTCGAGCGCCCGACATATTTTTTGTGGGAAGGCAACACAACCTTGCTTGCCAAAAAAGATGTAATATTGACGTTGGAACAAATTCGTGACAATGTGAAGAGTTTTCGATTGTCCTTTGATTATATGTCAGAGCGGGTAATTTTGAGGACGACGGGCTACCAAGATATCAATGATTACATAGATAAATACGAAAGTATGTATACACCGTGGATTACTGGGTTTGACAATATCGCAACTTTGGCTGACGAACTCAATCTCAAACTTATTGAGAACTTTTCGACGGCAGATTTGCACGTACAATATCGCCCTCGCCGTTCCCTCGAATCTAATCTTTTTAAGTTCTATTTTGTTTGTACGCTAGAAAATCCCGTCTAAAATTCACTAGGGTGCGTCAGTCAAGAGATTTGACTAAACTGACACAATTGGTGGCTGGCATACCGCATATCGCGGGCGATCGTAACTGCTGCACCCAGATGCCTCCAAAAGTATTTGCCAACAGCTCTCAGGCAGGCTAAACTAGGAATTAATAAGCTCGACCGGCACGGCAGCAGGATTAGCAATCCTCTGTATAGTTTGGCCCGAGAATCGCTCCAATTATTCAAAGCTATGACTTTAGCAACAAAACAAATCATTGACCAAAGCAATGACACCGAAGAAATTAAGGGAGTTGGAGAACAATTTGCAGCGATACAACAATCCTTAGAAAAAGCATTCCAATCTCAAGATGCTCTGGCACCAGAGGAAGGTATTAGAGAACTGCTGTCAATCTACGACCTTTATCTCCATATTGAATCAGGAAGCAATCCTGCGGAGAGATTTAAAAGCTTAGAAGAACTTGAACTTAGAGTCGAAGCATTTAAGACAAAGTACAAAGACTTTGCTCCCAAGGAAGCTATTGATGGCATAGAAAATGTGCAAGTTTGGGCTAAGATTTCTAGAACAATGATGTCGGTCAAAGTTTATGCACTTGCCGCATCTGTTGAAGACAACGAATTAAAGCAACTAAGATTGTTTTACACAGGACTAATTAATTTGTTAGATATCGCAGAAAATTATCTAAGCTTCTTTACAGAAAGAGGTCGCGAATTAGCCAAAGCTTTAGCTCACACAGTAATCAGCGATAAAACAGTTGAAGATTATGCTAAGAAAAGACCAGTAGATGAAATCACCAGCCAAGCTATAGGCATCAGAACAGCAGCCAAAGCAATTTTGTGGGAAATAGATCGGCACGAAAACCAAGATTTTTTGGATAAATTTTCGTACAAAGCACTCTATGAAAAAGCCAACAATGCAGTAAAAACAGATGGTAAAGAAGAACTCCTTAAAACTCTCCGTTCCTGGCGTGAAGAGTATATTAACGAGCTCGAAAAACTCTCATAAAACTTGCAACCTAATTCATGAGTAAGTTAATTTTTTTAGATACGGGTGTGCTGGGAAAACTCATACATCCTGATGTTGAGCAAGGCAAATTTAGGTTGGCTCAAAATCCTGAAAGCGAAGTTAAGGAATCGCTTAGAGAAGCAATTGAATGCAGTGAGTGGTTAGATACGCTAATAGATGAAAAAAAATCTTCTGTAGGTATATCCGAAATCGTGAAATATGAAGCAAGGCGCGAGCATATCCGACGAATCAGCGATCGCAAATCAGGACTAAAAGAGAAAGAAAAAGCTCGTAAAGCTATTGAAAAGCTAGATGAACTAATCACAAAACAAGGAGTTGTATATTTTCCAGTTACTTCTAAAGAAGGCAACGTAATGCAAGAAGCGGCTGAACTATGGGCTTTTGCACGCAATAATTCTTATGTAGCCCACGATGCAGACTTAATCATAGCCGCTCAAGCCGTCATTATTAAGAGAATAGGAATAGACGTAATCATTGCAACAACTGATACCGAAGACTTTAACCGATTGCTACAACAGCACCACATTGAAGCTAGACGCTGGAGAGATATTAAAACTTAGCTGAACTGTCTCTCATTTAATTTTCCACTTTTTTTTTCCTAAAACTCAAGGGGCAACTCTCTAACAACTTAACTAATATCAGGAAACAGAACCAAAATGTCATTATTAGAAGCACAGCAACTTACAATGCAATTCGGCGGTTTGACTGCTGTCAACCAGGTTAGTTTAACTTTGGAAAAAGGAGCGATAGCCAGTTTAATCGGCCCCAACGGTGCGGGCAAAACCACATTTTTTAATATGCTTACGGGTATCTACAAACCGAGTGCAGGTCAGTTGCTCCTCGAAAATAAGAATATCACGGGTTTGCCTCCCGATCGCCTGACCACTTTCGGCATTGCTAGAACTTTTCAAAATATCCGCTTGTTTAACAACATGACTGTGCTGGATAATGTTTTAGTAGGTAGACACTGCCGATTAAAAACAGGTTTGTTGGGCGCAATCCTCCGCACTCCGGCTGTGATTTTAGAGGAACGGGGAGCTAAGAAAAAAGCTTTGAGTATGCTTGATTTTGTCGGTTTAGGTGCTTCTAAAGCGCCGGAGTTGGCAAAAAATCTTTCCTACGGCGACCAGCGGAGATTGGAAATTGCCAGGGCCTTGGCTTCCGATCCGAAAGTGTTGCTTTTGGACGAACCGACGGCAGGGATGAACCCGAACGAAACGGCTGATTTAACTCGCTTTATTTACCGGATTCGCGATGAGTTGGATTTGAGTATTTTGCTGATCGAACACGATATGAAAGTGGTGATGGGAATTAGCGATCGCGTGAGTGTGATGGAGTACGGTACTAAAATTGCTGAGGGAACTCCGGCAGAAGTTCGCGCCGATCCTCGCGTGATTGAGGCATATTTGGGAAAAGAAGAAGATGGACATGGATAATGGGTATTGTGTGCCGACAGATAAGTGAGGTGGGCAGTGTGTATCCTCGGAATAAGGGATATAATTCACGGCAAATTAACCGAATAAAATTAGGGCGGGTTTACCAAAAATCTGTCATGCAAACCGATGATATTTATCAACCTGCCTAGGAAGACAGCATTTTATAACTAGAAATTCAACGGCAACGATAGGAGGTGCGCCTTGCACACCCTACGGATTAATATTCGGGGGTTTACCTAAACTTTTGATGTGACTTCCGGCATTTGTTTCTTGTTTTTTCTCTGCATGACAAACAATCCTAAAAATATTGCAGTAGCTAATACTGTGCTCGGTTCTGGAACTGCTTCTGCTTCTGCGATATTGTTTTTAAATTCTACCAATGTTAAGTTAGTAGCGCTGTTGAATGTCCGGGAATACACCCCAGAAGTATACAGGAGGCTTGTTGCTGTACTTCCTTGAGCTATAAAATTAAAGTTAATGTTTGTTGGCTTAAAGCTTTGGCTGGCGAACCCACTCAAATAAATTCCCCCAGAAGAGTCTAAACCGCTGGCAAATTGAAAAGAGTCTAACAAAATGTTAGTAACAGTGTTAATCACCCAGAAAGATATACTGCCATTCGCCCTGGCGCGTTCGGATTGAGGGTTGTCCACTGATGTTAAAAGAGCTAAAAATGTCTGAAAATTGAATGAAAAAGTTTCTTCGGCATCAATGAAGAAGTCGCCGATAACTGCTGCTTGACTTTGGGCTAAACCGGAATAGTTGCTGCCGCTGCCTATGACTTCACTTTGCGAGAGATTTTCTGCCAGTAATTCGTGACAGTTAGATATAAAAACTGCCTCAGCTATCGCTTGGCTAATGACTGCACCACTGTTAGCTATTGTCTCAGCGTTAGTGTTAGTAGAAGTACCTGTGTCAGTCGGTGTGTGACTGAAGTTGTCAATCGTTACTCCTGCCACAGAACCGGCTATTGTGGCAGCAATGCTGGGCGCTATACCTACACTCAAGCTGGTTACTAAAGGAGTTGCTAATAAAAATGCGATCGATACACTAATGTGATTGAATTTCATGGTAGATTTCCTTAAATTTGAAAAATTTTAAGTGCTGTTATTCGTAACTTGTAGCGGTTGGTTTTGCTTACGTATTAATACTACCTATTTACTTAGAGATTTGTGTAAAGCTACTGTCAAGAAATTTTGTTTTTGATTAAATTTTCTGTAAAGTTGGTATCCCCACCACTAAAAATAGATGCTATGGGAGCTCAGGCTAAGTCTTCCTCTAAGTGAAATTACTGCTTACTCTAAAAAAGTTAATTTTCAATAAATGCAATAAAAATTTATAATTAGTCTGGATAATATAATAAAGCACAAAGCAGAAAGAGTAATTATGTTGGAAATTAAAGACATTCACACCTACTACGGAAATATCCACGCTCTCAAAGGAGTGTCGCTAACAGTCTCGCAGGGAGAAGTTGTGACATTAATCGGCAGCAACGGGGCGGGGAAAACGACCACTCTCCGCACGATTCAAGGACTGCTGCGGCCGCGCCAAGGCACTATATTATTTGAGGGAAAGCCTTTAGAAGCACTATCTACAGAGGCGATCGTCCGTTTGGGGATTTCTCAAAGTCCCGAAGGGCGGTTGATTTTTCCGCGAATGACGGTGCAAGAAAACCTAGAAATGGGTGCTTATCTCCGCAACGATACTCTCGGTATCAAGTCGGATATGGAAAAAGCATTAAATTTATTTCCTCGTTTGCGAGAAAGAATTAGTCAAAAAGGGGGAACTCTCAGCGGCGGCGAACAGCAAATGTTGGCGATCGCCCGGGCTTTGATGTCGCGCCCCCGCTTGTTATTATTGGACGAGCCGAGTATGGGATTGGCACCGATGTTAGTCAGTCAAATTTTTGGTATCGTCCGCGATATTAATGCTGAAGGAACAACTATTTTACTGGTGGAACAAAACGCCCGCATGGCTTTAAGTGTAGCCCACCGCGGCTATGTTATCCAAACCGGTCAGGTTGTAGTCGCTGGTACTGCTAGCGATTTGCAGTCAAATGAAACTGTTCGCAAAGCATATTTAGGTGAAGGTTAAATATAGGCATTGGGCATTGGTTATTGAAACTGACAACTAACAACCAAAAACCAACAAATAACAAATAATATCGTTTCCGGTTGCATCGGTATTGTTCAAACAGTCAACTGTCCCTGGGGGGGTGACAACCCGCCCCAAACCCATAGTTAGTAAGGATTGAGCCAACTTGTGGTAAAAAAAGATAGGCAG
>NZ_JAUBQM010000195.1:0-1402 GCF_036701245.1 Microcoleus sp. Pol14D4 | reverse complement strand
GCCTATCTTTTTTTACCACAAGTTGGCTCAATCCTTACTAACTATGGGTTTGGGGCGGGTCGTCACCCCCCCAGGGAGAATTGGGAAGAAGTAAAACGGGTGAGTATTGATGAAGTGAGTAAACGCAAAGGACATCAAAATTTTGTCACGGTCGTATCAAATATTGACTTAGGAGAATTGCTAGAAGTGATTGATAGTCATAAACAAGATGACATCATTGAAATCCTTAAGCAGCAACCAATTGAGATAAGAGAGAAAGTTGAGGAAGTCAGCGTTGATATGTGGGGAGGATTTCCAAAAGTTGTAAAAGAGGTATTCCCAAATGCAAAAATTGTCATCGACAGATTTCATGTCATGCAGCCAGTGATCGAAGAGTTAAATCAATTGCGTAAACAAACTGGAGTTAAGATTAAAGGCAGTCGTTTATCCTGCCAAAAAATAATATTGATTTAACAGAAGAAGAAAAAGTGAAATTGGAAACTGTCTTGAAGTATTCTAAGCGTTTGCGATTAGCTTATACTCTAAAAGAAGATTTTAGGAGTATTTTTGAAACTTGTAAAACCCCTGAAGATGGTCAGGAACAATTGAAAGCATGGCTTCAAAAAGCTAAAGTTGTCTACGGAGCAGTTTTGGAAACAATTCACAACCATCTAGACAATATTTGTAATTACTTTTTAAACCGTACATCTAGTGGTGTGATGGAGGGACTTAATAACCGAATCAAATTAATTAAACGACAAGCCTATGGCTTTTTGAATTTTGTAAACTTTCGTTCTAGATTATTAGCCTGTCTTTCTCATTAGCTTTACTTATCCCCATAAACCCAGAAGAGCCGCCAAAACATCCCTTGACCGCACTTATCATACCTCAATTCAGCAACGCCTGAAGATGAATTAGAGCTAGCTTATGCCGTAATTAATGGGGTAGAAGCTAGAGGAAAAAAAGGAAACTACTCTACAACACGCATTAAATTGAGAGCCGAGCGCTGTACTTAATATTTTGTTACATACTTGCGAATTTTCCTGCCGACTTACTTATCCCAGGAAATTTACAGCCCGCCCGCACCCCATGTGACAGTTGGGGTGCGGAATCTGGGTTTAAGAGCGGAGGATATAACTTGGAAAGGACTAATTTAACGGGCAACCGATTGAGTAAATTATTAATTTTGCTATCATTAGCATAGTTGAATAGCATAATCCAAGGGATAGATATTAAGTCAAAGCAAGTTCAAGAATATCTAGGTAGAAAAACAGAAAGTCACAGAAAATATGCTAGACATAGCACTTTTTATATTGGACTGTGGGGTGAATCATGGGTCGATTTAATAGACCTCTTGCAAAAAAAATATGTGTTATGCTTAAGAGTTTGCTCAAGTTTAGGTAAAACTTTGAATTATTGGGTT
>NZ_JAUBQM010000027.1:0-69197 GCF_036701245.1 Microcoleus sp. Pol14D4 | reverse complement strand
GCTGCCTATCTTTTTTTACCACACATTGGCTCAATCCTCACCACCTCTGGGTTTCAGGCTGGTTGTTACCCCCCCAGAATTTTGAGACAAATTTCTATTAATCACAAGTTGATACTCTTAGCCACAGAGTCCGAAATATTTTCCGGCAACGCTCCTTAAATTGCCAACGGTCACCGACTTGTTTTTTTGCGTAGCTTATGCACGCACTCTCAAACCCACAATAATAATGATGAATTTCCACCCTCATTTTTTTTCGGCAAAAACCCTAGCAATTGTTTGTGCAATTGCTGCGTTTGTTGTCCTTGCTAGCAAAGTCTTTGCCACAACAATCGGTTATGCACCGCCATTTAAAGAAACCAGCTTTTACAGTACGATGATATCTACTAATAACGATTTAGCTGACATTTATTATCCTACACCATCCGATCTTAATTCAGGTAATTACTCTTTCCCCATTGTACTTTTATTGCAAGGTGCGCTTGTAGATAAATCATTTTATTCAGATTACGCTAGCCACGTGGCGCGGTACGGCTTTGTGGTAGTCGTTCCGAACCATTTGCGCCCTTCGCCCTTCAACCCCACTTTACCGCCTAATTTGGCGTCGGAAACTTCGCAAATTGCGGCGGTTTTGTCGCAAATGGCGATCGAAAACACAAACCCCACATCTCCTATTTCGTCTGTTATCGATACGCAGCGCCTTGGTTTATTGGGTCATTCTTTTGGTGGTGCAGTGGGGTTATCTGTGATTGCTAATAAATGCCTCCCAGAATTGTATTTGTGTCAAGAGCCATTTACGCGCCCGAAAGAACTATTAGCGGGTGCATTTTTTGGGGCTAACTTGCGGAATCCCATTGCTAATGAATTTGTACCCATCGCTAATGATGGCATTGCAGTGGCGTTGATTCAAGGATCTATCGATGGTGTCGCCCTGCCCGATCGATCTCAAAGCACTTTTGAGCAAATTCAAACACCACCCAAAGCTTTGATCGCTGTTATGGGTGCAAATCACTTCGGCATTACCGATGTTAATAACCCCGCTGGTGCGAACCCCGATCGCAATACTGCTACCTTAGAGCGAGCCGTGGGTATTGAAACGATCGCCCGTTGGAGCGCCCTGTTTTTGCGGGCACATATGCTTAAAGATCGATCGGCATTTGATTATATTTACTCTCAAGGTGACGCCCTCGATCCGAATGTCCGCGTTACCACCGTTGCAGTTTCCAAACCATCTTCTAACTAGCTACCTAAAAAAACGTAAGATAAATTAAGGCTAATAGATAGTGTGCGTACAGTTTTATTATTGGGCATCACTGATCTGACAGACCGCGAGCACTATATTGTTTTAACCATCTATGTACAGTAATTCTATGTACATCTAAACGTTCAGCTACATCTATAAGGCTTTGACTCGCTCCAGTTTTTAACCAATCAAGTGCCTGAATTTTTTGTTTATTAGGTAGAGTTCGCTACTCGGACAGAATTATTTTTAACTCCTCTGCTGTTAAATCAATTCTTTCTGGGTAGTTTACTTTCATAAAGTATTCCTCAAACTTTGTTTTTCATTGTAGCAGTTCTTTTTGGGAAATGATATTTTTAACTAAATTTCCCTTTTCAGTAACGTCAGCTTGCCGCTTAAAGACTAGCAAAGTAATATCATCAAACACTTTCTGCTTGCCTATATGTTGCCGCACATCTACAATCACCGCATCCTTAACTCCTGCTGCAGACTTGTGCCAATTTTGACTAATTACTTGACACAATTGCTTCAGTCCATACTGCTTTTTGCGGATGTTATAAGCTTCTGGAATGCCATCAGTATAAAGCACCACGCCATCTCCAGGTTCTAGCTCGATCAGGACGTGACTGATGAAGTCTGCGATATCATCATCTAAAGCGATGGGGAAGCCTAACTCCATCGTATCGATGCGCTCAACATCTCCATTTTTTCGCACAACTAGCGTTTCTTCATGCTGACCGCTGATGCTAATGAGTCCTTCGGAGTAGCTCAAAATCGCCAGCGTCAGACTTTTCTCAGAATTCATGCGCTGTACGTTTTTGTAGAGGGTACGGTTGAGTACATCCAGGAATCGAACGGGGTCTAGTTCACGAATCTCTTGCAGGGTGCGAACTGAGGTTTGCGCCATCAGCATCAGAATGCCACTTTCCAGGCCATGTCCGGTGACATCACCGATCGCCAGTGTGACAACACCATCGATCTGTAGCACGTCGTAGTAGTCACCTCCTACTTCATCAGCGGGTTCCATGTATCCGGCGATATCTAGTCCGTCAATTTCCAGTTCATCAGGGTTAGGCAAAATCATTTGCTGGATCTGACGCGCCACATTTAATTCTGCACCTAAGCGGAGGTTGTCTACTTTGAGTTTTTCGTTGAGGCTAATGATTTCTTGATTAGCATGAGCGAGTTCTGCTGTTCGTTCTTTAACTTTGTCTTCGAGGGTTTCAAAGGATTCTTGGATTTGCCTCGCCATACTGTTGAACGATCGTGCCAGCAGACCGATTTCGTCTCGCGATCGCATCTTCACACGGATGTCTAACTTACCTGCCGTAAACTGGGCAACCGCTTGGGTTAGGTTAATCACAGGCTTTGTTAATAGTTGTGCGATCGCCAAAGCGATGATAGTTACAATTGTGGCGATGATTGCTAATAAAATAAGTGCATCACGTATTTGTTTTTCTACAGGTGCTAGGGCAACGGCAATGGGCTGTGCGAAAAGAACTGACCAAGGTTTATATTTCAGGCGGGCGATCGCTAACAGGCTCAACTCATTATTACCCCTAGCTGCCAATCGTGTGGTTAGATAGGGCTGCTTAGTGTCTAAAGCTTGCTTGAGGTCGGGCAAATTGATTGCAAATTCTTTCGTTATAGTCTTAGGCAAACGCCCTTCGCGTTGCAGTTTCGCTACAACATTGGGTGACAAAGGCACAATTGATTTGAAAAGGAGTTCAGGTGTAGTGCTATGTGCCAGATGAATATAGCGATCATCTAAAAGAACTGCTAAGGATTTCGCACCTGCGCGTTCAGTTTCCCGAGTCACCAACTGCTGGACAGATGTGGCATTGTATGTGACTCGCAATACACCCAATATATTTCCCTTCGCATCGCGAACAGGACTGCTAAAAAAAAGCGTAGCGAGGTTGGGAATTGTCGTCGATTGCCTAATACTAGAAACAAAAGGTAGTTGAGTTTTGAGCGGTTCTTGGAAGTAATCTTGGCCGGATTCATCTCGTCCGACATCCGGTGTATTCGTATCGAGTACATTCCGTCCCTTTAAGTTGAGCAAGGCATAGGAGATAATATTAAGCATATCTTTGCGACTGAGCCGGGTTAAGGTTTCAGTCGCTAACATCTCTTGGGGACTACCATTTCGCCGTTCTGGAGGTAGGCCCAGATAGGCGGCCAAACCTGGTAAAATCGCTTCTACGCGCACGGCACTGAGATTCCCATCGATAAACCCATCTATTCTGTAAACAGTTTCGTTAGCTGCCGCAAATAGGGATTGTCGTGCGTTGTCGGTCAATGCCTTTTCAGTTGTATTTTTGTCGATAAATGCTAACAACAGCAATGGAATTAGAGCAACGAGGAGAAACGACACGATTAACTTTGTACGAATGCTGTTGAAAAAGGAACGCTTCATGGTTTCAGACTAGGAGGGGGGGTTAAGAAAGAAGAATTGAACAATTTTTCTAGATTGGGAAGGCGCGTCACATTGCCAGCGCGAATAAAAAAGTCCGCATATTTCTTGGCAGTTTTGTAGATATAATTAGGACTGTCTGATTGAAAGAACTTTTGATTTTCGGCAAAGTCAGTGAGGTCTATTCCCTCGAAAGAGATTGTCTTGCTGGGAATATTCAACGCTTTGCTCACGATCTCGTTTCCTTCGGGAATATTGGCTTCCCAATATGACAAGGCTTGAAACCAGCCTCGCACAAAGGCGCGAATATCTTCGGGGCGATCGCGTATCGCCTCACCCCGAAACGCGATCAAATCCAAAATTAAGCCTGGGGTTTGCTTGCTTGTAAACAAAATTTTTGCCCCTATTTTTAATGCTTCCGAAATATGCGGTTCCCAAGTGTGCCCTGCTTGGATAGCATTGTTTTGTAAGCGCTGGGGAACTTCTAAACCATCAACTTTAACCAGCCTAACATCATCGCTCGTCAGCTTAGAGATTTTCAACATCTCAGTAACGAAGACTTCGCTAAAGCCGCCTAGATTTGCACCAAGCTTTTTTCCTTTCAAGTTAAGAATTCTTTTAATGTCCGATTGCGCGACTACGACATCTGCACCAGTCGATTCATCCACAACCATCACAGCTTGGATATCAGGATTTGTGGCACTCAAGATCATAAAATCTCCCAAGGTTAATCCGATCCCATCATACTTCCCTGCACTGAAATCTGCTTGTTGCAATTGTAAGTAGTCTACATAGCTCAGTTCCACGTCTATCCCTTGCGCTTTGAAGAATCCTTTCTCTTGAGCAATGATGCCAGGCATATGGCCAACAAAAGAGATAAAACTTACTTTCAGGGGAGGAGGTTTTACTTTTAGAGATTCCGGAGAATGACAAGCAAACAGCAGCCAGCAGGTAATAATAATAAAGATGCTGTTGAAAAAGGAGCGCTTCATGGTTTCAGACTATGAGGGGGGGTTAAGAAAGAAGAATTGAACAAGGTTTCTAGATTGGGAAGGCGCGTCACATTGCCAGTGCGAATAAAAAAGTCTGCATATTTCTTGGCGGTTTTGTAGATATAATTAGGACTGTCTGATTGAAAGAACTTTTGATTTTCTGCAAGATTAGTGAGGTCTATTCCCTTGAAAGAGATTGTCTTGATGGGAATATTCAACGCTTTGCTCAGGATCTCGTTTCCTTCGGGAATATTTGCTTCCCAATATGACAAGCCTTGAAGCCAGCCTCGCACAAAGGCGCGAATATCTTCGGGGCGATCGCGTATCGCCTCACCCCGAAACGCGACCAAATCTAAAATTAAGCCTGGAGTTTGCTTGCTTGTAAACAGGATATGCGCCCCTAATTTTAATGCTTCAGAAAGATACGGTTCCCAAGTGTGTCCTGCTTGGATAGCGTTGTTTTGTAAGCGATTGGGAACTTCTAAAGCATCGGCTTTAACCAGGCTAACATCATCGCTCGTCAGTTTAGAGGTTTTCAACATCTCAGTAACAAAAACCTCGCTAAAGCTGCCTAGATTTGCACCAAGCTTTTTTCCTTTCAAGTTAGGGATTGTTTTAATCTCCGATTGTGCGACTACCACATCTGCACCTGTCGATTCATCCAAAACCATCACAGCTTGCATATCAGGATTTGTGGCACTCAATATCACCAAATCCCCCAAGGTCAATCCGATCGCATCATACTTCCCTGCACTGAAATCCGCGTCTTGCAATTGTGAGTAGTCTACATAGCTGAGTTCCACGTCTACCCCTTGCGCTTTGAAGAATCCTTTTTGTTGAGCAATGATTAGAGGTGTATAGCTAACAAAAGGGACAAAAGATACTTTTAGGGGAGGACGTTTTACTTTTAAAGGTTGCGAAGAATGACAAGCAAACAGCAGCCAACAGGTAATAATAAATATACAGATGTAATTGAGTAGTTTAGACATACTAGCTAGAGCATTCCTGGTGTAGAAAAGGCGACTGATATTTTCTGGAACCCGATCGACCTAAGTGCATCGTCCGCAATCGCCGCTAAACCTGTTCCGGTGGCTATATCTAGAACAAGCTTGCCCGATCGCACTTTTGCCAATTCTACTAACCGACTTGCAGCTTGTTTGTGAAATTCATTCTCGTAGTCGGGGCGGTTGTGGAAGCCCTTGGAAGTCTGCCGTTTGTAGGCACTTAGCGAGTAAGTCATGCGGAATTACTGGTTTAGCTTTCTACATTGTGGCAGTTATGGTCGATCGCGACTCTCGGCGCAGGTGACATCAGCCGGCAATCTCTACAAGGCCCGCCCATGTATGCAAAACCGCTACCGAGTATCCACTCCTCGGCAACAAACACCCGCCCAACTGGGATCGCGAAGCTGTAATCCGCTACAATCTGTGTTTGGTAAAGAATTTTTACAAGTTCACAGCCCATTACAGCCTTTGCGGCTTGTACTACCCAACCTGCCTGAAAATATGGATTTTGCTACTCTTGCTGCCCAGCTAAATGCTGGAACTATCTTGCCAGAGGGAATTGTCATCATCACCCTCTTGGTGGTTCTCGTCGGCGATTTAATCGTAGGCCGCAGTTCCTCGGGTTGGACTCCCTACGTTGCCGTTGCGGGTTTGCTGGCCGCCGTCGCTGCCTTGTGTTTGCAGTGGGATAACACGGATACCATCTCGTTTCTGGGCGGTTTTAACAGCGATGCCTTGAGTTTAGTGTTTCGCGGAATTATCGCTTTGAGTGCGGCTGTCACTATTTTGATATCCGTCCGCTATGTACTGCAAACTGGTACTGCTTTAGCGGAATTCATCGGCATTTTACTAACCGCTACTTTGGGGGGAATGTTCCTCAGCGGCGCTGATGAATTGGTGATGATTTTTATTTCGTTGGAAACTCTGAGTATCTCGTCTTATTTGCTGACAGGTTACACAAAACGCGACCCGCGTTCCAATGAAGCTGCTTTGAAATATTTGTTAATTGGGGCTTCTTCTTCGGCGGTGTTTCTCTACGGGATTTCGCTGCTGTACGGGTTGTCTGGCGGCGAAACGAAGTTAAGTGCGATCGCGGCTAACCTTTCTACTGTGAATGAAGGTCAATCTCTCGGTTTGGTGATTGCTTTGGTTTTTGCGATCGCCGGAATCGCCTTCAAAATCTCTGCGGTTCCCTTCCACCAATGGACTCCTGACGTTTACGAAGGTTCTCCTACACCCGTTGTTGCCTTCCTTTCTGTCGGTTCCAAAGCAGCCGGTTTTGCCCTAGCAATCCGCTTGTTAACAAGTGCTTTCCCCGCACTTACCGAACAGTGGCACTTCGTGTTCACGGCCTTAGCCATTCTCAGCATGGTGTTAGGAAATGTGGTTGCCCTCGCCCAGACTAGCATGAAGCGGCTTTTGGCTTATTCGTCGATCGCCCAAGCCGGTTTTGTAATGCTGGGTTTGATTGCAGGAACAGAAGCCGGTTACTCCAGCATGATATTTTATCTGTTGGTTTACCTGTTTATGAACTTGGGTGCTTTCGCCTGCATCATCTTGTTCTCGCTGCGGACTGGAACCGACCAAATTAGCGAATATTCGGGTTTGTACCAAAAAGATCCGCTGTTAACTTTAGCCTTAAGTATTTGCCTGCTTTCTCTCGGTGGAATTCCGCCCCTGGCTGGATTTTTCGGCAAAATCTATCTGTTCTGGGCCGGCTGGCAAGCAGGACTTTACGGCTTAGTTATTCTGGGATTAGTTACCAGCGTAGTTTCGATTTACTACTACATCCGCGTTGTCAAGATGATGGTAGTAAAAGAACCTCAAGAAATGTCAGACGCGGTAAAAAATTATCCCGAAGTTCGCTGGAACCTTCAGGGAATGCGGCCTTTGCAAGTCAGCGTTGTACTCACTTTGGTGGCGACAACTTTGGCGGGAATTTTATCGAATCCTTTGTTTAATTTGGCAAATGATGCTATTACCAAAACTCCCATGTTGCAGTCGGCATTGAGTCATGTGCAACCTGTTGTGGGTGCGAAAATCGAATCGAATTTGGTGTCTCGCCGGGATTGATTTTTCCTGGTTTTGAAATAGTGGAAAACGCCTGACTCTTTGAAGTTGGGCGTTTTTTTTTTGTTGTGATATACTGTTAATTAGGATTTTTAACCGCAGATGTAGCCACCAGATTAACGCAGATAAAAGTTAGTACAGAGGCAACAATGTTAGTACAAAGTAAGGCAAAGTTTTATACTCCAGATGAGTACCGGGATTTAGAGGAAACTGCTGAGTTTAGAAATGAATACCGCGATGGAGAAATTGTACAAATGAGTGGTGTCAGTATTAATCACACCCAGATAATCGGTAATATTTATGCGTTATTAAAATCTGCTTTGCGGAGAAAGAATGCCCGACCATTTATGAGCGATTTGCGGTTGTGGATTCCTCGGTATAGACGCGGGACTTATCCAGATGTGATGGTAGTTGAAGGAGAATTAGTTTGCACAGAGGGACGGAAAGATGAAATACTCAATCCTGCGCTGATTGTGGAAGTGCTTTCTAAGTCTACCAAGGATTTCGATCGGGAGGATAAGTTTCGGTTTTATCGATCGATCCCTGAATTCCGTGAATATGTGTTAGTCAATCAATCTGAGTTTTTAGTCGCACAATATATTAAAACCGAATCAAAGGAATGGTTGTTTCGGGAATATGAGGGGGAATCAGCAATAGTTTCCTTCGCTTCAGTGGAAGTGCAAATGTCGATGCTCGATATTTATGAGCTGGTTGTATTTGAAAGCCCGGAAACAGAAGTGCAGCAATAAAATTCATGCTGTGGGGTGATGCAATGTCTAGCTTGGTAACGGTAAAATAATAATAATTTGGTTGGTGGTAAGGACTTTAGTCTTCTAATTTTTATGAGGGAAGATATGGATAACTACCGAATTGTCGAAACTTTTACCGAAAACCAGGTTTCCGACTTGATGGATTTGTATAAAAACGAGTTTTGGAGCGACAAGCGGAGGCGGGAGGATGTTCTGAAAATGCTGGCTTCTACTGATGTTACCATTGGTTTGGTCGATGAGTGCGATCGGCTAATTGGCTTTACCCGAGTCATTACCGATTTTGTCTACAGAGCCATGATTTTTGATGTGATTGTCAAGCCGACACACAGAAAATGTGGACTGGGTAAGGTGTTGATGGATGCAGTGTTAAATCATCGCGAACTGCAAGCAGTGGAGAGTTTCGCTCTTAATTGTTTGCCGAACATGATGCCGTTTTACGAGCGTTGGGGTTTCACAGATGATGTGGGCGAAATGAAGTTTATGCGGCGAACAACAGGCTGAACTCAGCCCCTTGAAATCCCCAATTTTTCTCGAATTACATCTTCTTTGAAACCTACTAAAACAGCCGTTCCATCTTTAACGAAAAGAGGACGTTTCAGCAGCATCGCATCCTTTGCAAAAGCCTCTACCCACTGTTCGCTAGTCCAATTTTTCTTGTCATCGCCCAAAGCGCGGTAAGATTGACCGGAAGTATTTCGCATGGGTTGAAAACCCAAAGCAGCTACCCAGTTTTGAATTGTTTCGCGAGTCGGCGGCTGTTCTTTGGTGTTAATGAACTCGTAATTCACATCGCTATCTTTGAGCCAGTGGAAAGCTTTTTTGCAGGTTCCGCAGTTCGGGATTCCGTAAACTTGAATTGACATAATAATGACTACTAACTAATGACTACTGACTAATCTAGCTTGTTGAACCCATTTTTGCACGCGATCGACTGAAGGAGTCAAGTCATTGCGCTGCATTGTCGCTACGTGCAGCCTTAAAACTTGTTGGTGTAATCTCTCCACGGGCATTTCAGCCAATTGAGCCGGCGAAGCAACGCCCGCGTGCAGTAACAGCCCGCAATACTGACACCCTACACTTGGAATTCGAGCCAAATTTGCCATCGCTACCCATTTATTAACATATTGAATGTTAATCTGTAATTGATGGGCTAGCAACATTTTCGCAGCCGGTGTTTTCGTCATGCGAATTAGTTGTCCGGTTGTGGTGATGCTGCACTCTTCCAGTTGAGATTGGTTTTCCTTGCTCAATCCCGGTAAGTGTGCGATCGGCCAATCGCGTACTTGCGCTGAAGTTTGAGGAACTTTGGGAGAAATTTTCATGTTTTTTCAGTGAACTTTACTTATACTTTAAAGTCTAAAATATCAAACAGTCAATAGAGGCGATCGATCGCGTCACCCAATCAACAAAAACCCGACCAAGGAATTTGACTAATTGCGGATGTTGTGACATTTCTGTTAATTGCCTGCAAAGTAGCACTTTTAGCCTGTTTTTCCTGACTGTGGTTCAGGCTTACTGCTTAACCCAATCATCCCGGCGATGACGACAAAGACTATAAAAAAGACAGCCTATAAATGATAGCAAAAAATCAGATAAAGATGAGAGTTTTCTCAAAAATGTCTGCCAAGTTGGCAGTCTGAATTTTAGCGCTTTAATGCTGAGAATGCAAAAACTTTCCCTGACTGCAAACCCAACTCAAACTTATCGGTTTCTACCCATGAAAATTACAGAAGGTTATGATTTGTTAACTAATACTCTACACCAACGGCGGCAAAAACTGGCTCGTTTAATTAATTTTCCGGTAATTTTATGGTCGGGGCGCAGCATTCCTCGCAATTATCCGGCACTTACTTATCCCTTTCGTGCCAGCAGTCACTTTCTATATTTTGCTGGTTTGCCCTTAGAAAATGCTGCCATTCGCTTAGAGTCGGGGAAATTAGAATTGTTCTTAGATGACGCACCTGCTAGCAGCACTCTTTGGCACGGAGAAATGCCGAAAAGAGCAGAAATTGCCGAACTAATTGGGGCTGATGCTGCTTTCCCAATGGCCGAATTGAAAGCCCGATCGATCAATGCAGCAACGATCGCTATTCAGGATTCTTGGACTCAGTTGCAACAGTCTCAAATTCTAGATCGCCCTCTGGCACCGCCCAACTCGCCAACCGGAATCGACCTAGAATTAACTCAGGCGATCGTATCTCTGCGCCTGAGCCACGATGCAGCCAGTTTGGCCGAATTGCGTCAAGCTGCGGCTGTCACCGTAGAAGCTCACAAAGCGGGAATGGCGGCCACTCGAAATGCTCAAATTGAAGCAGGGGTGCGCGCTGCAATGGAAAGTGTCATCATCTCCAAAAATATGACCTATGCCTATCCTAGTATCGTGACTGTGCATGGAGAAGTGCTGCACAGCGAACATTATCACAATCCCCTACAAGCCGGAGATTTGCTGTTAGCAGATGTCGGTGCGGAAACATCCACGGGATGGGCGGCTGATGTGAGTCGCACTTGGCCGGTTTCTGGCAAGTTTTCTCCGACTCAAAGAGCAATTTATGATGTAGTTTTGGCAGCACACGATGCTTGTATCGATCGAGTTAGTCCGGGGGTGGAATATCAAGACATTCATCTGTTAGCTGCTCGAATTATGGCAGAAGGATTGGTTGATTTGGGAATCTTGCGGGGCAATGTTGAAGATTTGGTAGAAATGGATGCTCACGCGCTATTTTTTGTACACGGTATCGGACATTTAATCGGTTTGGATGTTCACGATATGGAAGATTTAGGAGATTTGGCTGGCTATGAAGAAGGAAGAACCAGAAGCAGTCGGTTTGGGTTGGGATTTTTGCGGCTGAATAGAGTTTTGCGTCCGGGAATGCTGGTATCGATCGAACCGGGATTTTATCAAGTTCCGGCCATCTTAAATAACCCAGAAAACCGTGCCAAATATGAAGATTTTGTTAACTGGGAGGAGTTGGAAAAATTTGCAGATGTGCGGGGGATACGCATAGAAGATGATATACTTGTCAGCGAAAAGGGTAGAGAAGTATTGACAGGCGAATTGCCCACAAAAGCTCCGGAGATTGAGGAGTTAGTTGCGGTAAATACGTAAGTAGAGCCGAGTTCGATCGCACATACGCAGTTCCATCAGGTGTGAAAAAAGATAAAGATGAATAAAGGTTGGTCAAGAAATCTTTTGATATTAGTTAAAAAAGTGGTCTCGCAAGTCAGAAAATTCGCAGCACTCATACTTCCACGCATGGTTCGTAAACCTATATCCTCGCGACCTCCGATGCAAGCTGCACCTTTGCCCAGCAACGAAGAAGAGAGGCTAGAAGCACTTCATCGCTACGACATTCTAGATACAGAGGCCGAAGCAGCTTTTGACGATCTCACAGCTTTAGCCTCGTATATTTGCGGCACTCCTATTGCTTTAGTAAGCTTAATAGATTCTAACAGACAGTGGTTTAAATCAAAAGTCGGTCTGGAAGCGCCAGAAACTCCGAGAGAGTCAGCTTTTTGCGCCCACGCTATTTTAAATCCCAACCAATTGCTAGTTGTACCCAATGCTTTAGATGACGATCGCTTTGCCGCCAATCCGCTAGTAACTTCCAATCCAAATATTCGGTTTTATGCTGGCGCGCCGCTAGTAACTCCTGACGGTTATCCGATCGGCACTTTGTGCGCGATAGATACAATTCCTCGTAATCTCACCCCACAACAGCTAGAAGCGCTGCGGACTTTAGGACGGCAAATTATCAACCACATGGAGTTGCGAATCAATCTGACTAAATTAAAGCGCGCACAGATCAAGAACAAACAAGTAGAAGAAAAACTCCGTTCTACAGACGAGCAAATTGTCAATTTTTTAGAAGGAATGAGCGATGCTTTTTTTGCTTTTGACACGCAGTGGCGATTTACTTACGTCAATTACAAAGGATCGCAATTTTTGAAGCGCTCCCAGGAAGAACTTTACGGTAAAAATTTTTGGGAAGAGTTTCCAGAATTCGTGAATTCTGATTTTTATAAAGAGTATCATGAAGCTGTAGCCAAACAAATTGGAGTGGCTTTTGAAAAATATTATCGTCCCTTAAAAGTGTGGCTGGAAGTCCGGGTTTTTCCTTCTCACGACGGCATTTCTGTGTTTTTTCATGACATAACTAAGCGCAGGCAGATGGAATCTGCACTCAGGAAAGAACAGAAAAAAACTGAAAGTTTACTGCTAAATATTTTGCCAGAACCGATCGCCCACAGGTTGAAGTCTAAACCGGGGGTAATAGCAGACAAGTTTGAAAAAGCAACAATTCTTTTTGCTGACTTGGTGAATTTTACCCAGATTTCTACTACTATGTCCGCCACTAAATTAGTATACTTACTGAATGAAATTTTCTCAGCTTTTGACCAACTGAGTGAGAAGCACGGCTTAGAAAAAATCAAGACGATCGGGGATGCTTACATGGTCGCAGCCGGTATTCCCATTGAACGTCCAGACCACGCAGAGGCGATCGCCGAAATGGCGCTGGATATGCTAGCAGCAATTAAGGAATTAAATGTGAAGCTAGACGCGAAATTTGACCTCCGCATCGGGATTAATAGCGGGCCGGTGGTAGCGGGGGTAATCGGCACTAAAAAATTCATTTACGATTTGTGGGGAAATGCGGTGAATACAGCCAGCCGCATGGAATCTCACGGCATAACAGGTCGCATTCAAGTCAGCCACTATACTTATGAGCTGCTCCAGGATAAATATGAATTTGAAGATCGTGGCGAGATCGAGATTAAAGGTAAAGGGGAAATGCAGACTTATTTGCTGATGGGTAGAAAAATAGCAAGCGAGCTCAAAATCTCAGAGTAAATAAAACTAAGACTGGAAAGTACCTGATTGTTGAGGGAAACTCCGGAGGCTGCGATTAATCGCCTCTTCGGCGCGATCGCCCTGTGGCAGAACGGCTGCTGCAGATCAACCAAATAAGATTATGCTATAGACAGAGATATCGGAGCAATCCTAGGCGCGGTACTCGACGTTATAAAAATACTAAGTTGAAGTCGTCGGAGCCTTTAATAATGGTTCAATTTCATATTCAAACAGATAGCGATATTCCAGCATCCACCCAACTATTCAATCAAATCAGGTTCGCGATCGCCTCGCGACAATTTCCGCCCGGACACCGCTTGCCCAGCACCAGACAGCTAGCCATGCAGACAGGTTTGCACCGCAACACCATCAGCAAAGTATACCGCCAGCTCGAAAATACCGGACTCGTAGAAGCGCAAGCAGGATCCGGCATTTACGTCCGCGCTCAAGGCAACGAAGTTGTAGGCAACAAACACAAATCTCCGATCCTCGAAGAATATCCCCTTGCCAACAAAATAGTGCAAGGAAGTATCGATAAACTGCTGGAACAGGGCTGTACGCTCAACCAAGCGAGGGAATTATTTTTGGCCGAAATTGACTGGCGGCTCAGGTGCAGCGCCCGCGTGGTCGTCACAGCCCCTACAGAAGACATCGGCGTGGGTGAACTGATGGCGAAAGAACTCGAACAAGCTCTTCGCATTCCCATACAGTTAGTCCCGATGGAACAGCTAGGTACTTTTTTGGATCAAATTTCTTCGGGAACTGTGATCACGAGTCGATATTTTATCGGAGAAGCAGAATCGATTTCGGCACCGCGTTCGGTGCGAGTTATTCCCGTAGACATCTACGACTACAGCCAGGAAATCCAGTTAGTGGGGGGTTTGCCGAAAGACAGTTATTTGGGTCTCGTCAGCCTGAGTCCGGGAATGCTGCGATCGACCGAAGTCATCATCCACAGCATCCGGGGAGAGGATTTGCTGGTGATGACGGCCTTGGTGTCGGACGAGTACAAGATTAACTCGATCGTGCGATCGGCCAGAACAATTTTTTGCGACCAACCGAGTTTTGCTACAGTAAAAGCTGCCATCAATGCGGCTAGAGAAGATATTATTCGTCCCCCGCAACTGATATGCTCCGAAAATTACATCGGATCTAAGTCGATTAATTTGCTCAAGCGCGAGTTGGGCTTGGGGTGACGAAGGAAGAAGGAAGAAGGAAGAAGGAAGAGGGAAGAAGGAAGAAGGAAGAAAAACAATTCAACTTTTTTAAGTTACCAATCCCAATGCCCAATGCCCCAATCCCAATTCCCTGTTTGGCCAATGCCCAATGCCCAATGCCCAATTACCAATTACCAATTATCTATGACAATTGAAATCCAACCTTCAATTAATGTTAAAACGGCGATCGAAAGCCGCCGCGCCGCCCGCAGCTTCAAACCAGATCCGATTCCCCCAGCAATATTGGCAGAGATTTTGCGGTTGGGAGTGCGATCGCCCTCTGGTTACAATTTGCAGCCTTGGCGGTTTATCGTACTTCAAGACCCAGCCAGCAAACAAAAATTAAAAGCTTGCGCCTTCGATCAGCGCCAAGTGGTAGAAGCCCCAGTAGTATTAATCTGTTGTGGCGATCGACGCGCCGCCGGGTCCAAAAACACCGAAGCCGTCATCGAATTGGGCAAAGCCACAGGGGCAATGAATGACAATTTAGCCGGTTATATGCGACAAGCAATTCCGCAATTGTTCGAGAACCGTCCCTGCTTCGACTCCCTAGAAGCTTGGACAAACAGGCATACAATGCTCGCAGTAGCCCACTTAATGATTGCAGCTAAAAGTTTTGGGGTAGACAGTTGTCCGATGGAAGGTTTTGTCAGCGCTAAGGTGAAAGAAGCCTTTCAAATTCCCGAAGAAGTAGATGTTTGCTGTTTGCTGCCACTTGGTTATGCAGCAGAACCTTTCAAACAATATGGCGGACGTTTTGAGGTAACTCAAGTTTATTACAGCGAAAGTTATGGTCAGGCTTTGCAAGCTGAGATTTGAGAGTTAAGATTTTGTTGCAACTTGAATTTTAAGAGTTAAGGCTTGGAATGAATCGATGCCAAAGTTCAAACCAATCAAAAATCCCGAAAGTTCTGCAATCTAAAATCTAAAATTCACAATCTAAAATCGAAAGTGGTGAGATAAGACAGAGGAGAAAATATGACAGTAGCAACGCGACAAAGCAACGCCCAAATTCTCGAAGTAAAATTGCAGCAACACTTGCAAGCTGCCGGATTTAAAAACTTACCGCTTTATATTAGTTGTGATTTTCGAGATGAATCTTTAACTGTTGTGGGAGAACACCCGCGCAGTTTAGTTCTCAAAGCCAAACCGACTTTTGCGGTGCTAGAAGCAGCAATTCTCGAAATAGAACCAGAATCTATTCAACAGATTGGACTTTGCCTAAAAATTACCGGGCAAAAACAGCCTTATGCTTTCCATTCTTTTACCATGCACAACCCTGTTTTGTCAAGACCAAAAACAGTGCAGTTGTTCAAAAAAACAGAGAATGCCCCCGCAGCAGAAACCGGGATAGTATTAACAGAAAATGTGGCTCAGACGGCGGATGTAGAGGAGGAGATACCGTTAGAAACGGATGGGAAAGATGCGTGGGATGAAGAATATTTTCCCAATTTGTCTGAGAGTTCCAGCAATTCCGATCCGATCGCCTTTAAAGTAGCTGCCATACCGACAGATATTGCAGACAATCCCTTCAATCCGCTGGATATGGAAGCGGTAACAGTTGCCCAAAAACCCAAGCATTCACCGTTTGCGATGCTGGCTGCTGCAGGAATCATCAGTGTCGCCGCGCTAGTTTTGGCAGGCGGTTATTATATGCTGAGCCGCCCCTGCGTCATCGGAGGATGTAGTGCTTTAGCTAATGCCAAACAGTTGAGCGATAATTCGACGAAGACGCTAAAAACTTCAAAAGTTGCCAACAGCCCCCAAGAAGCGCAGCGACAGTTAAAACAGGCGATCGCCCTTTTGGAACCGATTCCCTCTTGGTCAATTCATCGCGGTGAAGCTCAAAGCGCCCTGGAAAACTACCGGAAGCAAAATCAGAATTTAAACTCTGCGATCGATGCAGCGCGCCTCGCACAGTCAGCAGCCAAGAAAACCCAAAATCCGCCTTATTCTGCCGAGGACGGTCAGGAAGCGCAAGCTCTGTGGCAAAGTGCGATCGCCGAACTCGGAGAAATCCCCCCAGACAGCCCAGTTTATCCATTTGCTCAGAAAAAGTCAAAAGAATACCGGAAGAATTTAGCAACTGGAAATCGGCAGTTAAGCACAGAGAAACAAGCCGAAAAAACGCTGCTCGCCGCAAAAAATACGGCCCAAATAGCAGAAGCTCGCGAAGCAGTAGCTCAGACAGCCGAGACTTGGGCTCAAGTGCAATCAGGTTGGGAAGAATCCCTCGACATCCTATCAGCAATTCCCACGAGCACGACATCTTACCAACAAGCTAAACTGCTAGTTCCCAAATACGAAACCAAACTTTCAGAAGCTCGCGAACGCAAAAATGTCGAAGGAATTTCGGAAAATGCGTATACTCAAGCTGTGACTTTAGCAGCGGAAGCTCAAATTTTTGAAGGCAAAAACGCCTGGTTTAAAGCATCTGAATCCTGGCGGAGAGCTTTGAGTTACGCGGAGCAAGTGCCGGCGGCAACTTCCTATTCTCAGAAAGCCCAACCGCTGATCGCTTCCTACAAAACTTCCTTGCAGCAAGCAGAAGTAAGGTTGCAGGAAGAAAGAAACCTGCAAAAAGCCCGCACCGATTTAGATAAAACTTGCAAAGGCAACCCCAAGATTTGCGACTATACTGTTAGCAAAGATTTGATTGCGGTGCAGATGACTCCAGGTTACGTGCAGAAACTGCAACAAACCTTCATCCAAGCGAACAACAACAATGCTGTGAAGACTCGTCAAGCTGTAGAAAAGCACGTTCAAACATTGCAAAAAGCTTTGGAGGCGATCGCCGAAAACGCCAAAATCCCGATGCAGGTGTACGATAGCGAAGGCAAGCGGATTGGGAGTCACGAACCGAAGTAAGCTGTTACGGCATTTAATTTTAGTTTTTGGGGCGGGCTAGAAGCAACGCCCCACTCATTGTTTCAAGAAACATGATTGTTACAATTAAATGCGCGCTAAGAACTTAGAACACACGCTACAATTTTGGCAATCAAACTCTATAAAAGGATGTTAGCCATCAAATGCTAGAAAAGGTCAAACTTCATAACTTCAAAAGTCATAAAGATACAGAACTTAGTTTAGATAGTTCACGCCTACACGCACTGGTAGGACAAAACAGTTCGGGTAAAACATCAGTGTTGCAAGCATTGCATTATCTCAGTCGGCTTGCTAATTCACCCTGGTTCAATATTTTTCAGCATGAAAAAGAGCCTCAATTTATTACAACAATTGGGCAAGATAATATGTCGGTTACTGCAATTGGTTTTTGGAAAAACCCATATCTAAATGATTGGGAAGCTTCCTATGAATGGAGACAAGCCGTTACTCAGGAGTGGAGTTTTAGAGCATTATGGAATTCCGCTCAAAATCAGGAAAATAGGAAAGGAGAGTCAATAGATTCCTTAATGGATACTCCAGAGCCAATTCAGCAATCTTTGAGATACGCAGTTCACCTAAAACTCGTAGCCAGTAATCTTGCTAAAGCAGCTTACAGTGATGCAATTACACCGCGAGTTGAGTTCGATGGTTCAGGGTTAGCACCTACCTTAGACTATCTTCGTGACGAAGATCCAGATAAATTTCAATCTTTAGAGAAAATGTTGAAACGGATTGTACCAAATGTACGCGAGGTAGGGGTAAGGCGAGCTAAAGTTATGGTCAATCGCCAACGCTTAATCGAAGTCGATGGCAAATCTATCTCCTACGAAGAAAGTCAGGAAATTGTAGGGAAAGAAGTTGTCTTAGACATGAATAATGGTAAGCGTATACCAGCCCATGCCATTAGCGAAGGAACAATGCTCGCTCTCGGATTACTGACTGTTTTGATGAATCCCAATCAACCTAACTTAGTGTTACTAGATGATGTTGAACAGGGACTCCATCCCAAAGCGCAACGAGACTTAATCGCTGTTTTAAAAGAAATTCTTCTAGACAACAGCAATCTGCAAATTATTTTTTCTACCCATTCTCCTTACATTGTGGATGAACTTATTCCTTCTCAAGTCCACGTATTAAGTAACAACAATTCAGGTGTGACTCGTTGCAAACGATTGGATGAACATCCTGATGTAGAATGGGCAAAACAAACTTTAACCACCGGAGAATTCTGGGATGCGGAGGGAGAAGATTGGGTGGTTGCAGGAGAAATAAATGATTGAGTTTGTGGTGATTGTGGAAAGTAGCGCAGATGCACTAACCGCTACTAAATTAGCCGATCGCATTTTAGTAGAAAAAATTGATTGGTTAGAACCTGAGATGCTGCAACATCTAGTTCAATGGAGTGGTTTAGAAGCTGGCACAGAGAATTCTTGCTGGAAAAATATTAATCAAATTATAGATAATTTCCAACAAAGCTTAGGATTCCGTCCTCCAAGGTATTTAGGTCATCGTAAAGATGGAGCATTAAAAGCTGATGGTGCAGCAGCTATAAAAATTCTGAATTTAGTACGATTTATTCAAAAAACACGACAGATTGAAGCAGTTCTCCTAATCCGCGATCTAGATAATCAACCTGAACGAAGACAAGGGATCGAGCAAGCGCGTTCAGAACACATCGATCGACAACCTAAATTAGCAATTATTATTGGTACAGCCGAGCGAATGCGGGAAGCTTGGGTGTTGAATGGGTTTATTCCATCTAATCAAGAGGAAAAACAAATTCTTCAAGAGATAACGACCGAATTGACGTTTAATCCTTGCGAAGAGTCACACAGGCTGCGATCTAACTCCTTGACAGAACCCGATCGCATTAGAAATCCTAAAGTTGTTGTCGAAAAGCTAACAGGTGGCAAGATGGAACGCGAACAACAGTGCTGGGAAGACACGCCTCTGGAATTTCTACGAAAAAAAGGTGTTTATACAGGCTTAACAGCCTATATTGATGAAATCGAGGAACGATTAATTCCAATTATTGGAGCTGCTGAGTAAGATCAGCCCGATATTCCCTAAACCTGCCCCCACCGGATCTTGTGGTCGATAAAGTCACGGGCGGGGCGGGTTTATGATATTTATCATTTGTGTGGGAGATATTGGTGAACCCGCCCCTCGGTAATCATAATCAATTTACATCTACAATTACCAATTCCCAATTACCATTTTATCAATTGTGCATCTTGATTAAAAAACTTCCGGGACAATCCCTCAGTCAACAGCAGAGTTGCGATTACAGTTGCCAGCGCTAACACAAACATAATTAAAATCTGGTAAGATGCTGCATCGAGAGGACTGACACCGCTCAGCATTTGACCTGTCATCATTCCGGGTAAAGTTACGATTCCTACCACCGTCATTGTATTTAAGAGGGGGATTAATCCAGCTTTGATCGCGTCTTTGCGGTATTGTTTTACTGCTTGCTGCGGCGTCGAACCTAAACTTAAATGGGTTTCTATTTCTAACTGGCTGCTATTAACTGTACTGACAAGTCTTTCGCCGGCGATCGCCCCGGAGTTCATGGCATTGCCCAAAATCATACCCGCTAAAGGAATCAGGTATTGCGGTTCGTACCAAGGGTCAGGTTGCAAAATTAGCAAGTTTGTATAGGCGAGAGTCAAAGCCGTACTGATAAAAATTGAACCCCAAACTAAGGGCAGTAAGTTCTTGATTTTTTTGCTGATGCGGTTGCTGGCAACCATGCTAGCTGTTGTCAGCATGATTGCTAAAACTGCTAAAACCAGCCAAGGATTTTTCCCCTCCGGGTCAAATACGACTGCGAGCACGTATCCGACTAAAATTAGCTGGATTAGGGTGCGCCCTGCCGCGATCGCGATCGCCCCCTCCAGCCCCAATCCCTGCCACGCCGAAAGCCCGATCGCGATCGCCACCATCCCCAAAGCCCAACCCAAATCTGTAAAATCTAGCAGAATTAACACCGGCCCACCCTTTCGATAATGTGATTGTTTGCCTGTCCAAATATAAGATATTGCAATAAAGGTTTCTGAGAAACAGTTTTGCTGCAAGAATTTGCTTTGATAATGCTTGAAATTTATGGTGTGAAGAGTGAATAATGTTCCCCCCCTCGACTTAACCCGCCAATACGCCCAGATTGGCGACGAGATAACCGCTGCGGTGCAAAAAGTGCTTGCCTCTGGCGGCTACGTAGGCGGCCCGGCCGTGAAGAGTTTTGAACGAGAGTTCGCCGACTACACCGGAGTTTCCGAGTGCGTTGGCTGCAACTCCGGCACCGATGCCCTGATTTTGGCTTTGCGTGCTCTCAAAATTGGCCCCGGCGATGAAGTGATTACCACTCCTTTTACCTTTTTTGCTTCGGCTGAGACAATTAGCGCCGTCGGTGCAACTCCAGTATTTGTCGATATTGACAGCGAGACTTTTAATCTGGATGTCGAACTCCTGGAGGCGGCAATTACCGACAAAACCAAGGCAATTATGCCAGTGCACATCTTCGGCCAACCGGTAGACATGACTCGGTTGATGGAAATTGCGACTCGGCACAACTTAGCCGTAATTGAAGATTGCGCCCAGTCTGTCGGGGCCGAGTGGCAGTCTCGAAAAGTTGGCAGCATCGGTCATGTCGGCTGCTTCAGTTTTTATCCGACCAAAAATTTAGGCGCTTGCGGTGACGGTGGCGCGGTGACGACAAACGATCCTGCCCTCGCAGCTTCGATGCGAGTGCTCAAAGAACACGGACAGTCTTCTAGATATTTCTACGAAGAAATCGGGTACAACAGCCGTTTAGATGCCCTGCAAGCGGTGATTCTCAGCATTAAATTGCGGTATCTCGACAGTTGGAACGCGCAGCGGCAGGAGAAAGCGGCACTTTACAGCGAATTTCTCTCCCGCGTGCCCGGAGTTGCCGTCCCCAAAGAGTTGCCGGAAGCAAAAGGAGTTTGGAATCAATACACGATCCGGCTGACAAGTCCAGAAGAGGCGCAAAATCCCTCTGGCGATTTTCGAGATTGGATGCGAGCTCAGTTGCAGGAATGTGGCATCGGTTCGATGGTTTACTATCCGTTACCTTTGCACCTGCAACCTGTTTACAAATCTTTGGGTTATCAAGCAGGTCAGTTGCCAAAGGCTGAGCAAGTTTGTCGCGAAGTCTTGTCTTTGCCGATGTTTCCGGAACTGTCGAGGGATCAACAAGAGCGGACGATTTATGGGCTGAAAGATTGCTTGGCAAAGGCCGATCGCATCCGGTAGCTTTGGCGCGATGGCGTCAGCGAGGGAAATGCAGGAGGAGAAAAGAATTGCAGGGTTGCAGTGCTGTGAGAATGTGCAGGGTTCAGGGAGAGCTGTTAAGTATTTTGACCGATCACTTGTACTTTTATGTACTATATTTAATGAAAAGAAACAAATTTAGGCTAGCAATCCGCCTCGAACGGGTGCATTTTCCGCTCGCCTAAAACTTGAAATGCGATCGGTCAATGATGAAGAAGGAAGTTCGGCAACGGATTCTGTAACGGATGTAACGGATGTAACGGATGTAACGGATGTCAGGAAGAGGGAAGAGGGAAGAAGGAAGAAAGAAGGAATAAGATTTTAACTTTTAACTTTCGACTTTCAATCCCCGATGCTTTTAGGCCCAATGCCGGATTTCTGGTTTCCGATGCCCGATGCCCGATGCCCAATTCTCAATTTAACCTGTAATTTTCATAAGATAAGAGGAAAATAAACGAGTGCCTCAGTATCAATTCACTCAGGCTAGACGCTACGATCCACAAGCGATCGCTCAATATTACCGCAACCGTCCTTGGAAAGCAATTTGGCGCGCAATTACCGTTATTTGGTCTTTTGCAGGCTTCGTTCTGGGGATGCTGTGGGACAGTTGGCAGCACGAAGTCGCAGCACACCAGCCGGAACGGGCCGCCCACCTGCGACAAATACTCACTCGCTTGGGTCCCACTTTCATTAAAGTCGGCCAAGCCCTTTCTACCAGACCGGATTTGATCCGCAAAGACTTTCTCGAAGAATTGATCAAACTTCAGGATCAATTGCCGCCGTTTGACTCCGTGCGCGCTTTCGAGATTATTGAAGCAGAACTCGATCGCCAAATTAGCGAAACCTACAGCGAAATCTCCCCCGAACCTGTCGCCGCGGCAAGTCTCGGTCAAGTCTACCGAGCTCGCCTCCTCACCGGGGAAGCAGTAGCAGTCAAGGTGCAGCGACCGAATTTGCTGCCAGTCTTGAGCCTTGACCTTTACTTAATGCGCTGGGCCGCTGGATGGTTGGGCCCGTTGCTGCCGCTGAATCTCGGTCACGACCTTTGTTTAATAGTCGATGAATTCGGTATCAAATTGTTCGAGGAAATTGATTATATCAATGAAGGACGCAACGCGGAGAAATTTGCTACAAATTTTGCCGACGACCCGACAGTAAAAGTTCCGAGCATTTACTGGCGCTATACTTCAAATTGCGTTCTGACTCTCGAATGGATTGACGGCATCAAGCTGACAGATATGGCAAGTGTTAAAGCCGCAGGTTTGGATACCGATAGTTTAATTGAAGTCGGAGTCCGCAGCGGTTTGCGGCAGTTGCTGGAACACGGATTTTTTCATGCTGACCCCCATCCGGGAAATCTGTTTGCCTTAGCGGACGGCCGCATGGCTTACATTGATTTTGGGATGATGGATCAGATGGAAGAAACAACTAAAGAAACTTTGGTTGATTCTGTCGTTCATTTGATCAACAAAGATTACTTAGAGTTAGCTAAGGATTTTGTCAAACTGGGCTTTTTGACACCAGATACAGATATTATGCCGATCGTTCCGGCGCTGGAATCTGTACTCGGTGATATCGTCGGCGAAAAGGTGTCAGATTTTAACTTCAAGACGATTACAGACCAGTTTTCGGAGTTGATGTACGATTATCCTTTCCGGGTGCCGGCGAAATTTGCCTTAATTATTCGCTCTCTGGTGACAGAAGAAGGTTTGGCCCTGACGCTGAATCCGAATTTCAAGATAGTCGAGGTGGCGTATCCTTATGTAGCGCGGCGTTTGTTGAACGGAGAATCTCCGGCACTGCGGCGGCGTCTGATTGAGGTATTATTCAAAGATGGCAAATTCCAGTGGAACAGGTTAGAGGACATGATCGCGATCGCTCGATCCGATCGCAGTTTCGACTTGCTCCCCACAGCACAACTAGGCTTGCAATTTTTGCTGTCAGAGGAAGGGTCGTTTTTGAGACGCCAGCTAATGTTAGCTTTGATTGAGGACGATCGAATCCACACCGAAGAAGTTCGCAGCCTGTGGAACTTAGTCAAGGAAGATTTGCAGCCCGGTCGCCTGTTCAACGTTGCTCTAGGCGCTTTGACGGAGTTTTCCACAGCAGGAGCAGCGGCGCTAACTCGGTTTTAATTAGAAGGAAGAAGGAAGAGGGAAGAAGGAAGAAGGAAGAGGGAAGAAGAAAGAAAAATAATTCTACTTTTGCCGATTCCCAATTCCCAATTCTCAATTACCTACTCCCAATTCCCAATTACCCAAATTACCCAAATTAAGGAATTATTCGTGTATTATTTTCCAGAACCTCCCTATTTTTTAATGTCGGCTGGACTGCTAGCAGGGATGGCCTCCGGTGTAGCATTTGAAGCAACTCTCAAACAATCCGTACAACAGTGGTCTAAAAATCGTTCTACTCGCACCTTGGCTAACCTGCCAAGGCTGCAATTGGTCATACCTTTTCTGGGAATGGCTGGCGGTATTTGCGTATTTTTAGCTTCTGGAATGGAGATTTTTGGCTTCCCAAAACTACTTTCTTATGCCCTAGCTTTGCCACTGACGCTACTCACAGGCTGGCTAGTTTGGACTCAGTTGGGTAAGCTTTTGATCGAGTTAGAACGCGGAGGTTCCCAAGCGCTGGATTTAGATTCTTTTGAACAATGAAAGTTAACTATCAACCTCTTTTTATCAGAAAGAAGGGGGTTGATAGTTCTCTAAGATTATCCTATTTGATGTTTTTTGAAACGCAGAGAACGCAGAGGAAGAGAAAGAGAAAGAAGAATATGACAACTTATGCAATAATTACTGTAAAATTTTTAAAATCTAAAATCTAAAATCTAAAATCTAATGAGTATTGTTATTGTTACGGGTGCGGCGGGATTTATTGGCTCTAACTTAGTAGAAACTCTTTTAAATAGAGGGGACACGGTTATCGGTGTTGATGAGTTCAACGATTATTACGACCCGGCTCTCAAGCGCAAGAATATTGCACGATTTGAAAAGTATCCGGGGTTTGAATTGGTGGAAGGCGATATTTTGTCTCTAAATTGGCAAGGTCTTTTATCCGATGTTAAGGTAATATTTCATCAGGCGGCGCAAGCAGGAGTTCGTGCTAGCTGGGGCGACGGTTTTCGCAGCTATACAGAACGGAATATTAACAGCACTCAAGTATTGTTAGAAGCGGCTAAAGATGCGCCAAACTTGCAAAAGTTTGTCTATGCTTCTTCTTCTTCTATTTACGGTAATGCTGAATCTTTTCCCACGAATGAAAATGCTTGTCCGCACCCGGTTTCTCCCTACGGAATTACGAAATTAGCCGGTGAACGTTTGTGCGGGCTTTATTACAAAAATTTTGGCCTTCCGACTACTTCGCTGCGCTATTTTACCGTTTACGGGCCCAGACAGCGCCCCGATATGGCTTTTCACAAGTTTTTTAAGTCGATTTTGTTTGACGAGGCTATTTCAATTTTCGGCGACGGATTGCAAACGCGGGATTTTACGTTTATCAGCGATTGCGTGGCGGCGAATTTAGCGGCGGCTGAGGTTCCAGAAGCTGCGGGAGAAGTTTTTAATATTGGTGGGGGAAGTCGGGTAGTTTTGAGAGAAGTTATTGATACAATAGAGAGAATTGTCGATCGACCTATTCGGATAGATTTTAGCGAAGCTGCGAGGGGAGACGCGCGGCACACTAGCGCGGATGTGTCTAAAGCCAAGAAAATCTTAGGTTATCAGCCGCAGGTTGCTTTAGAAGAAGGCTTAAGGCGCGAATGGGAGTGGATTCAGTCTTTGTACAGTTAGAGTACAGTTAGATGCTATCTATCCCAGAAATTCCGCAGCTTAAATTGAAAATTGTTAATTTTTCTAATTCCCCAAGTTTTGAGATTTCTCCCCAAGCGAACCAACAAATTTGGAGGCGCGAGTTTTGGCTGTGTTTCCGGCGAATTCAAATAGCGATAGTGGAGAAATACGTCTCGGTAGGGAATCTCAACATCTTCGCCAGCACACAATCGAGTAAACTTTGCAGCCGAAATACTCATGTAGTGCAAGTAAGTCAATCGTCGCCCTTTGTCATATAGAACATAATCTATCACCTCAAATTGAGAAGACCAATGATTTCCCGTTACCTGTTCGGGTTCAGCATATGCAAAGTTGTAAAAAGAGATATTGCTGCGGGCGACTAAATAGTTAAGTAAAGATTGGTCAGCGCCCCGTAAAGACATAATTTCCGCTTCTCCTGATGTTAATTTTTCTAAAAGTTGATAGCAATTATTTCTATTTAAAACCCCTAGTTTTGACGCAAACCAACCCGCACAAAAAGTATGAGATTGCAGTTCATCCAATTTTAAAATTTGAGGTAATTTTGGGGAGGACAAATCAAATATATAATTGAGGTCGGATTTGTATTGAAAATCGTTTGCTACCCAATCAAAATCATCAAGCTTTTGATAAATGTATTCTAGAGAACCCATTAACAGAGTGTCTGCGTCAAAATAGATAAATTTATCAAAAGGGCCGTCGAAACAACATAATTTTCGGTGCATTTCCAAACATTGAACAGGTTTCAAACCTTTAGATTGCCAAACTTTTTGAGCTTTTGCATGAGTTTTCCAAACTTGAGTTGCAAAGTCTTCCCAGAAAATGATTGAATCGGTATTTTCAAACAGGGTGACATTGTGTAGGCGGGAAATGTGCGATCGCACTTTTTTCAAGTTATCATCATAGGGAATGATGCAAACTGGAATATCTTTGGCCCCATTGACTTCGAGACTGTTCAATAAAGCGACTAAGTGGTCAAAAACAACATCGTTTGCTAGAACATAAATGCCATCAGTCATCGGATTTTAGTTAATAAGTAACCCAGCACATATATATTGCTTTTTAGGTGCGCGCAAGATGCCCACACCACAAGAAATAAAATTTATTGATTGTGGAACAGGCATCTGGCCTGTTCTTCAAAGCTTGTTGACAATGATAGAACATATGATTTTATCCTCACCTACTGAAAGCAAGAAATATTTTTTGCACTAAATTTGGCTGTTCCTCATTGAGATAACGATAATGTTTCCAAAGTTTCCAATAAGGGCTACCAGATTTAATCGGGATTCCAGCCCAGTGAAGATATTTTAACCTTTTGCCTTTGTCATAAAGAACATAATTTATTTCCTGAAAATGCTTGGAACCAGCCCAGCTTCCCGGTTCGGTTGCTGAATCTTTAACAAGATTGCAGCGCTTGAGAATCAGTTTAAGAATGATATAATTTAGTATAGGTTGGTCTGTGACATTTTGAGTAAAGTCGAAATATTCTCGATGCTGCGAACATTCTCGCAAAATTTCATACATTTGCGATTCTGTAATAGTTTCTTTTCTGGAAGCCCAAAAACCGCTGTTAAATACATCTTGAAGCTGTGAGTCTGTAAAGATATTTTGTTCTTTTACAGCAGGTGAAAATACATTTCGCAGTTTTTCGCTGAGGTAGTGGTAGTCGCAGCAAAAAAAGTCTACCTCTGATAGTTTGTTGAGGTTGGCTGCGATGTCTTCAAAGACGATGATATCGGTATCGATGTACAGAAATTCATCAAGCGGGCCAAACCAGGCGGCGAGTTTTCGCATTTTGTTGGGGAGGGCTAAAAAGTTGCGATCGAACATTTGGCCAATTTCTCTGGTAAACTGTTCCACAAACTCCAGATTTGGGAACAATCGCACCCCGTGGAGACGGCTGAGTGCGGCTGCCACTTGCTGATAATTGTCGTCGAAGGGAATCAGAAAAACAGGTACTTGACAATTGTACAGACGTATGCTGTTTAAAAGGGCGATCGCACTTTCCATCACCTTATCATTCGCCACAATATAAATACCGCGACTCACATCAAATCCATTAACATCAGAATAATTCATCTCTCTCTTCTCTAACTCTGCGTTCTCTGCGTACTCTGCGGTTTAATCATTAAAAAAAAATCCCAACTACATCAAACATTTATCCTCAACCTTCTCAATACCCTGGTTAACAAATTCGCCCCAGAAACCTCAGTATAAGACTTTGGCGCTTGGGCAAAAATCGGCTGCTTGGACGGTTCGCGGAGATAGCGGTAATGCAGGAACAAATCGCGATAGGGAAACTCAATATTTTCGCCCGCACAAACTCTCCGAATTAAATCCGGCGGCACACCAATATAATGAATGTAAGTAAGTCGGTTTCCATTGTCGTACAAAATCCGATCTTGCTCTTCAAAATGTTTAGAAGTGACGCTGCACCCAGTTTTTTCGCCATCCGGGAGACTGCAAGCAAAATTATAGCTATTCATCCCCGTTTTCATCACCATATAATTGAGCAACGGCTGTTCTCCAGCACCTTCATAGAGAATTTCCGCCTCGCCCGATTCCAGTTGATCTAACAGCCATTTCCTAGTATTTTGCTCAAACAATCCTTGCTTGCTGGCGTAAAATCCCGAACAAAATATTTCCGAGTCGATCCGATTTTGCTCAAAAACTTCTAGGAGTTTTGGCGACTGAATATTGTATACTTTAGTTGGGTCGCGAAATTGAAAATCATAAACCACAAAATCCGATTCCTCTAACTTCTGAAAAACCGCATCCAGGGAATTCATCACCAAAGTATCCGCATCCATATAGATAAACTTTTCAAACGGGCCGTCGAAAGCGCAAAAGCGCCGGTGTGCGCCGTAAAGCCGAAATTTTTTGCGGTTCAAACGCTCTGGTGCGGCTGCTTGCATGAATTTATCCCATAGCTGAATAGATGCGTTATCTTCATAAACAAAGACGTTGGGACGGTTGACTATTTCAGCTTTGATTTGCTCGATTTGCTCGTCGAAAGGATAAATACAGACGGAAATATTTGAGCCTAAGATAATTTCAATACTGTTGAGCAAGGCAATTAGTTGGTCGTAAACTGTATCGTTGGCTAGCGTGCAAATTCCGTTCATATCTATAGTCTCGCGAAGGCGGACTTGGTTTATGTAGTTGCGATTTCCACCGCCGAATCATTTAAAGGGTAAAAGAACAGAAAAGGGCGAGTCCGGGTGACCGCAGCACAGAACCGAAAACCGGAGACTACGCCAAATCCGCAGCTACGCGAAAACCGATCTTCCTGCGGCGACCGCCCGCCGAAAGCCAGTTACGATCGGCACTGCGACAATTGACCGCATAGTTGTCCCAGGAACCGCCACGCAGCATACGGTATTCAGATGTGCCCGTTTCCCAGCAACTTCCGTCAGTTGGTGCGCCGTTATAGTTTTCGTGCCACCTATCGCTGCACCATTCCCAAACATTGCCGTGCATATCGTACAGTCCAAAGGCATTGGGGGGAAATCTCCCGACATTGGTTGTTTCTTTACGGGAAAGTCCTTTGGGAGCGTTTGCGTAGGGGTAGTATCCGTGATAATTGACTAAATCCGGGGTAATGTTTTCTCCAAAATGAAATTCGGTTGTGGTTTTCGCACGACAGGCGTATTCCCATTCTGCTTCACTCAGGAGGCGATATTTTTTCCCGTTTTTTTGCGAGACTTTGGCACAGAATTCGACGGCATCATCCCACGATACATTTTCTACACAACGTTTTTCCCCTTTGAAACCCGATGGGTTGTTTCCCATTACTGCTTCCCACTGTGCTTGGGTGATGGGGTATTTGCCTGCAAAAAAAGCCGGTACCGTGACTAGATGGTGCGGATTTTCGTAATCATATCGTCCTTGTTCACTGTTAGGCGAACCCATCATAAATGTGCCTCCGGCAATATAAACCATTTCCAGCACAACTCCATTCCCCAAGTCTTCGGCGAAGAAGTGAGCATAATAACGGCAGCGACTGTTTTCTTTTCCTTTAGCATTTACTGTTATCGCATCAAAGTCAAAAGTAGGAAAATATTTTTGTAACTGCTTTTTTATATTTGGTTCATCTCTATCCTTCAGTACCAAAAAGGCTGCCAACTTCACCTGCAGCGATTCATCTTGCAGTGCCCCAACGATCAAATCTAAACCAACATCTCCATATCTGATTGCTTCAGACAGCGCAGCAATTTTTACCTCGACAATCGGTGAAGCCAAACGACTCTTAACGCCGGGAATCCCGCCTAAAACAGCCGCAGCGAATGGCAATTGAGATTCACCGCCCTTGACGGCATCGTATTTTTTGGGTTGATTTTGGTTTTCTGTCATTGCCCTATTTCCTAAGATACAAACTTAGACAGCCAATTAAGCAAGTTCAATTCATGGAGAATGATTTGTCTGGCTTCGGCAATTTTATCCCTCGCTTCATGCCAATAATCCGCAGTAGCCACAACCTCTTTAATAAATTCTACTCCTTTCTCATCCAGACTGGGCAGCCGCAGAAAACTCCCCGCAGGCAACAATTTATCCGCCGCCGAACCGCCGTAATAAATTGGCAAACACCAAGCTAACAAAGCATCCCAAAGCTTCTCGCTGACATACCAATCGTTTTCGGCATAATTTTCAATAGCTAAGTTGTAATAGTATGGTGCCACGGCGTGCCATTTATTGTTTACAGTGCCGTTTCCGCGCGCCCAAGTTGGCAAGTTTCGCCCGTAAAGGTCAAAATCCAATTCTTGCGATCGCAGCAATTTGATAAAATCTAATCTGTGGCGGTGATTGGCGCTGCGGCTAACACCTGAAGTTATCCAAGAACAGGATTTAGTTTTTGGCGGCGCAGGCATTTCATCGAGTTCTCGAAACGAGTTAGAGTGATACCAAATCGCGGGCATATAATCTGGTTTTGGGGCGAAGTCGTCTGGCCCGGAAACGTAACCGCAATAAAGTTTGGCTTGTTCGTAGTTGGCTTTGGTAATTTCAATAACTTCTGGTAATGGTGGCTCGCGGATCAGGTAAATTATGCGTTCCTTGGGGACACCGCGCAATTTTTCTCGAATGTCCTCTTCTGGGTTTTGGGGGCTTGGGCGGCGAATTTTGTCGAGCCATGACTGCTTTTTGGGCGATCGGGGAAAGTCGAATTGATACATGAGTAAAAAGTCTGGTTCTGGGTGATTCGCTAACATTTGAATGTTGCCCCATTTGCCGAAGTTGTGGGGGGTTTGTTGCCACAGCCAGTCGCTTTGACTCATGCCTGGATAGGTGGTGATTGTGCCGATGATTTTTGGGTTCATATCTAATAATAAATCTAGCAGTATGTAGGGTGCGTCAGCTTGGGTGATTTTCGCAATAATTGATAATTTAAAAGCTGACGCACCGCACAGTTAATGGTGCGTCAGTTTTGATAATTTTATCAATTGTCTGTCGCCTGCGGACTGACGCACCCTACCAATGACTCATCTACATAACCCAGAATTTTCTGTATCCTATTTTCCCACGAAAATTGCTTGACAAAATTTATAGTTTCTGAATAACCTTCGATTTTCCTCGGATATTTGGTTAAACAATCTCGAATGCTTTGTGCGAACTTACGCGGGTTATCCGGTTCGCACCAAGTTGCTGCTATATTTCCCGATTTAAATTCCATTAAAGATGCAATCTCCGTCGCCACAATCGGAGTTCCAGATGCCATGTAATCAAAGAATTTTAAAGGAGATGTGAACGTCGCGGCCTCTGTCAAACAGTGAGGATGAGTCAAAACATCGGCTGCTTGCAGCAAGCTAGCCAGTTGATTTTGAGGCAGGTAGCCGAGAAATTTAATGTTGTTAACTTGCTTGGATTTGGCTAACTGCTGGTAGGATGTTACTTGGGATGAATCACCGCCCGCGATCGCAAATTGAACCAGCGGCAATTCCTGAGCTACATCCACCAACATATCAACACCTTTAAACGGGTAAAGTCCCCCTGCATAAACAGCTAAATGCTGTTTGTCATTTTGTAATAATTGCTGTCGCCAATTCTGAGCAGCTTCTGTTTGTCTCGCGAGAAAAAAATGGTTAAAACCGTTGTGCAGCGTAATTACTTTTTCTGGTGGCATCCCATTCAAAATCATGCTGTCTCGGACAGTATCTGCAACAGTTACAGCAATTTGAAATAGAGGATTGCGAACAATTTCTGGTTCAAAATTTTTGTTTTCGTGGTGGTGCTGTTCGTAGATAGCGGGAATACCGTTTTTAATGGCAGCTTTGACAAAGTTCCAGTCGCGGGTGTGGACAATTTGAGTCGATTTAAGCAGGTGAATTGGTAAATAGTATTTTGAGACGATCGTACTCGAACTCGTCCACTTACTTTCCCAAAGGTCGATCGGCCACGGCATCGGTAAATCTGCTACTTTTAATTTATCTTGAATATTGTAAATTTTGGCAAGTTTGTCATCGGGTTTCGTGGGTTGAAAAGGAAAAAGCAAATCAACCGGATTCAAAGCACCCCAGCCTTTACGGAGGTATACCAAAACTGCTGGATAACCTAGGTTTGCTGCGGCATTGGCAGAGTGTGCAACTTGAACTAAGCTCGCTACATTGGGTTGCGGTAAGATATTTCTGGTAAAAAATACATAATATTTAGACATGGTAATTGGTAATTGGTAATTATTGGCTGTGCAGACATTTGACTAATGAATACTGCCAACTGACTACTTTTTAACAGCCTGACGTTTAATAGTGTTTTCTATAAATTCTAAAGTAGTGAAAATATTAGCAGCAGAGTGAAATGATTCTCTGATTAACTCGTCTCTTTCTTCGGGAGAGTCTACCATTTCATCTACTAGCATTTTGAGGTAAGCTATCATGGGAGTCAGGCGAGTGCGAATTTCGTAAGAACCTCTAATTAGAGCTTCATCACGAGCGGTTTCTTCAGCAAATTGCACTGAATACAAGCGAGTGTAGTAACCTCCTTTTGCTAGCAATTCTTCGTGGGAACCCATTTCTACTACTTGTCCGCGATCGATCACGGCGATTTTGTTGGCTTTTTGGACTGTGGAGAGGCGGTGGGCGATGACTAAGGTTGTGCGATCGCAGCTCAATTTCTCGATCGCCGCTTGCACGTACCTTTCCGAAACCGTATCCAGCGAACTCGTTGCCTCATCTAAAATTAAGATTTCCGGGTTTTGCAGCAGGGCTCTAGCAATTGAAATTCTCTGACGCTGCCCTCCCGATAAGATCACGCCCCGATCGCCAATTTGAGTCTCCAACCCATCCGGCAATAGTTGGATAAACTCGTAAGCATTCGCTCCCTTCGCCGCTTCCACAATTTCTTCCTCAGTCGCTTGGGGTCTAGCATAAGCAATATTTTCGCGCACTGAAGCATTAAACAAAAACGTATCTTGGCTAACAATACCCATCGCTTGTCTGAGACTTTTTAGATCGAATTCGCGCAAATCCCTGCCATCGATCGAGATATTACCTTCAATAGGATCGTAAAATCTCGGCAGTAAATCTGCCAAAGTTGACTTGCCAGAACCCGAAGTTCCTACCAAAGCTAAAGTAGTGCCGTGAGGTAGAAATAAATCAATTCCTTGCAAAACTAAATTTTTGTGGTTAGGATAACTAAAAGATATTTTATTAAAATGAATTCCCGATCGCAAATGAGTGTAAGGCACAGAACCGTTAAGCATAAATGGCTTGTCCTCGCGGCTCAAAAAATCATTAACCACCTCTACACTAGCCGACGTATTTGCAAATTGACTGCGCCCGCTATTCAACTGTGAAATTAAAGGAACCAATCGAAACAGTACCAATAAATAGGTTAATAAAATTGTAGCAATAGACTCTATCTCATTCGCAAATATTGTGCGACCTATGAATACAATCAAAATTATAACTATCAAATTAACAACTTCGTTAATTGGAGCGATCGCCGCATAATTTACCTGAGCCTGAAAATCCGCTTGTTCTCGCCTTTGAATTAAATGCTTGATCCGCTGATACTCCCTTTCCTCGTTACCAGTTGACTTAACCAGCCGAATCCCAGTAATCGTTTCCAGCACCCTCACCGAATAATCTTTCGACATTTCAGAAAGCAGGTGGCCAAAATGCTTGGAACGGTTAATAATATATTGATTTGTCCAAGCAACTAACGCCAGCAAAACTGTAGCTGTCACCGTCAGTTTCCACGAGATCGAAAGTAGCAGACCCACAAACACCAAAACCGTGATTGAGGTAGTAAACATTCCGATGGCCGTACCAACTGCACTAGCAGTCCGACCAATCTCTCCGCCCAATCTATTAATTAAATCCCCGACTTTAGTTTTAGAGTAAAAATCTAAATCTACTTCTAACAACAACTGCAAGCCGGCTTCTCGCAAATCAAAAGTCAAAGATCGCGTCAGAGAAGTAGCTACTAAAGTATTGATATAACTCGCAACATTTTTTAAAAAAATTGCCAGCACAACCGCCCCGGTCATCAGCATTAAACGCTGATTTCCGGGCATTCCCTCAAAGGGATACATCAAAGTTTTAATTAGAGGTGGAGCACCACGCAGCTCGATCGCTTCCTCTAAAAAACTTAAAAGCACTGGTACAATCATAGTAGTGCTGATACCGTTAAATAAAGCGCCAGAAAAGCCCAGCATCACAGTTAAGAGAATCCTGCCGGGATATCGTCTGGCAAATTTTAGGAGTAGCTTATTGGCAGACATGAAGCATTCCCAGCTAAACAGTACGGCATCTCAAAATATTCTTTAATAACAGCCAGTTTTTCGTCCTCCCGCCAGTTGTTTTAAAATAACATTTACATATCTGCGATTATATCTGAAAGGATGGGTTTCATTGCTTGAATACTATATTTTTTTACACATCTTTCCCGAGCTTTCATTCCTTGTAAATTAGCCGCTGTCAAATTTTGAAATATCCATTGAATATTTTGTGAAATTTGAGCGGGAGAACTCGGATCGACTAAATAACCCGTTCCCCCTAAAATTTCTGGAATATCCCCCACTCGCGTAGACAAAACAGGCTTAGCCATTGCCATGCCATCTGTCAGCTTGAGCGGAAACTGAGCCACGGCTGTGAGAGTTTCTCGCTGAGGAACAACAACAACATGAGCCGCCGCTACAACGGACGGCATCGTCTCCACTGGAAACCTTGGCAGTTTAATAATCCAACGCCCCCATTGTTTCACAAGTTTATCATCATAATCATCATAAGGACTCCCGCCGACGATCGCTAATTTTAAATCGGGCTCATTTAACTGTTCGAGGGCCATCAAAACATCCTCCACGCCTTTATGAGGTCGCGGTGCCCCCGGAAACATCAAAACTCTATACCCGGACAAGCCGTAACACTGTCTGCTCAATTCAGGATTGTATTTAGCAGGGTCGAACATTGCAGTATCCTTACCATTAGGCAAATATACACCACCAAAACGCTGTTTTAAAAACTCTGTATCAACGGTGACTGCATCAGCATTGTGAATGAGACTTTCCATCCACTTGAGATAGAGGGGATTATCTGGTTCTCTTAATTGACCGTTGTGTTTAAAAATATCTCGATAAAGTTGTTTGAAAGAGGGACGGTATTTCCATTCATCTCCGCCGTACCAGCTCAGTTCCCAGTCGTCTATATCTAAAATTATAAAGTGGCGAGTCGCCAGTTTTTTTAGCAGTGATAACCCAAAGCTTGTAGGTTTAGGTTTGATTGCATAAATAATATCCCCATCTATTTTTTTCCAAAGTTTTTGAGCATCCATTAAAAACCCCGGATAATTTTTACCCGGTATCGCACATACCGGGATATCTCTGGGAGGAGTAGCATACAATTCCTTGCCAAACTGAAATCCAACAACTTCTACATCACATTTAAGCTCTATCAAGACTTGAGCTAATAAAAAAGCACGAATTGCACCTCCTCCTGACAAATCGCTCACTACTAATGAAACTTTCACTGAGTATTTTGTTTAAAACATTTGTTTAATTTTCCGGCTTAACCGAGCTTTTGTCAAGGCGACGGGGACTCACGTACTCCCGACCACAGCAACCAGGTTTTTAACCAGGGCAAAGGGCAGCAACGAAGTATTTTGGTAAAAAAACACACTAATGAATCCAAGACTGTTATTCAGGCAAGCAATAATTCTTCTAGGTAAATTTTCGGATATGTAGAGGCTAATTTTTTTTACTTGGGGCGGATTTTTGTTGCTTTTAATGCAGTTTGCCAAGCAACTTTAATTATTTTAAACGCCAGGGATTGTTAAGTTGATTTGGTAAAAATACTTTAGCCGTGCGATCGACTATTCTAGTAAAGAGCGATCGCGTTACGTTCTTGGCGTACTGAGGGCGGTAAGGATAAGTGCAGTGCATTACTTTAATCGGTTTGTCGATCGTATAAACATCTTTCCACTTATCCAAGTAGTTGTAAACCGGGGACAAAGTTGTCATTTTCGGTTTCACCGATTCAACAGCCGCCGCAAAAGCGCCCTGATCTTTCAAGAGTAACACATTTTGATGCGCCACTACCATATCGAAATATTTCTTAAACTTTGTGAACAATTCCTGAGTTTTACTGCTTTTCGTAAAAGCGATAAATCCGCCATTGTATTGAATGCTATTTTCATTGAGTGGTAATCCTACTGATTGCAGAGTTGAGAGAATATCTTGCTTGACTCTCAATAAATTAGCAGCTTTTGCGATCGCAGGCTGCACGTCTTCTGTTACCAGCAAATCTACTTCATCAAGAAAATCAAATACCTCATATATTGGTGATAGCAAACAAATATCACAATCCATATAAATAGTTTTCTCAAATAAAGATTCCCCGTACAAAGCCAGCTTAGCTTGCCGCGACGCTAAAACTGAGTTTTCGTGAGACGGTGCAGGTTTCAATATGACATTTCCAAACACCTGAAGTAAAGGATATAAAATTAGAGGGACTCTATCTATTAAAATAATAATGGGTTCGCGGTGAAACTTCCTGACAGACGCCAGAAAATGAACGCAATCCTGGAAAGAGTAAAGACCGGTTAAAATAGTGATAAATCCCTTGGCTGCTAATTTATTTGAATTCATTGATTTACTTATTTACCGAGCGTGTGTCCACTCCCAAAAGCTCTCACTCCAGTTATCTCGATAGTGAAAAATTCCTTGCCATTCATAAAAATGTACAAAATCTTTCAGGTTAATTGTTTTATTGACATTTACGATCATGTAAAGAGGTTTATCTCCATAAAAAGAAGCCCACATAGTATAACTGCTAGGCGGCCCGACAACATAGTCGCACTCAGCCAGAGCATACATATCTTCAATTAAATGACCGCTGCCAAATCCACAGTTAAAATTATCAAATAAACTCTGCTTTTGCGGAAGATTAGAACAAATCAAAAACTTAATTTTTTTTCCTTCAAATAGCATTACCACATAATTCATGACTTGTAAATATTGCTCAGTTGTGTAAAAGTACCTCCCTTTTTGATGCTGAGCATAATCCCCTTGGCGGATGTGAATTCCGACGAGCATATCAGAGTTATTTTTTAAATTCAATATCAAACGATCTACATTGATTCTATATCGCTCTAATGGTTCAAAGTAGGCTCTAATCGGGTCGGCATACTTGTGTAACTTGGAAACATCTTCTACAAACCAGCCATCTCGAAACAGCCAGCCTTGAAAACAAACTATTGAGCCCTGCTTGATTTGTTCTATATCCTGATATTTTAGCCAGCTAAAAGGTTCTTTTCGGGTTATTTCTTGCGTTTTTAATATTTTTTTATTGCTTAAATACTTAATAAAATTATAATATTTATTTCTGACAAAGTTGTTGCCTGCTGCGGTAAAACATGGAGGAGGATAACAACACAAAAAATCCCCCGCGGTTCCCACAAATAATTCTGCATATTCGTCAAAAGCAGGATTGAGAACAGTCAAATTATGCTCGATCGCCCAAGCAATGAAATTAGCAAAAAGCAGCAGTCGATTTCCGAGTTGCCCCGACTTAGCAGATATTATTAGCATATTGTATTTTTGGGGCGGGCGGGAAGCCCACCCCACAACAATTTAATCAAAATTTGCTGTAATTGTAAGGTGTGCAATGCCCACCCTACATACTAAGAGCTGTGGCGTTTTTGGTGCCACTGCCAAGCATGGGAGATAATGTTCTTAATGTCGGGATATTCTGGAGACCAACCCAAGGTTTTGATGGCTTTCTCGCTGCTGCCAACCAAAGCAGGCGGGTCTCCAGGACGGCGTTCGCACTCAACAGCTTTAATCTCTTTTCCCGTCACTTGACGAGCCGTTTCTATCACCTCTTTCACCGAAAACCCGCCGCCATTGCCTAAATTAAAGAAATCAGATTTGCCACCCTTGAGCAAATATTCTAATCCCAAAATGTGAGCAGATGCCAAATCGTTAACGTGAATGTAATCCCGAATGCAAGTACCGTCAGGAGTATCGTAATCCGTGCCAAAAATCGAGATCGAATCTCGTTTCCCCAAAGCAGCGAACAACACCAGCGGAATCAAGTGAGTTTCTGGATTGTGATCCTCTCCTAACAACCCATTAGGATCGGCCCCAGCCGCGTTAAAATATCGGAAACAAACAGACTTGAAATCGTACGCAGCGTCAAAATCAGACAAAATCCGCTCTACCATTAACTTAGTAGCACCGTAGGGATTGATCGGGTTTTGCGGGTGGTCTTCGGTGAGCGGAATTTTCTGCGGTACGCCGTAAGTCGCGCAAGTAGAAGAAAACACAAATTTCTTCACCCCAGCAGCGATCATTGCTTCCAAAAGCGTAATAGTGCCGATGACATTGTTGCGATAATATTTAGCTGGGTCGGTAACAGATTCGCCCACGTAAGCGTAAGCAGAAAAGTGCATTACAGCATCAATCTTGTGCGTAGCAAACAAGTTGTCTAGGAGAGTGCGATCGTTCGTGTCGCCAACTACTAACTCCACCTGCAAAGCCCGATCTACTAAATCTTTGTGACCGTAAACTAAATTATCCAAAATCACCACACCGTAACCGGCGTTTTTCAGCGCTAATACCGCGTGAGAGCCAATATATCCAGCTCCGCCTGTCACCAAAATAGTTTGTTTTTCTGCACTCATTTTCTTCTGCCTGTTTTTGTAGCTGGGATTGCCAATAGCCTTGTTAATTTGAGACTTCCACATCTGATGCTTTTACACTCCGCGTGAGCCGGAGAATTAAAGCAAAATATATAGGCTTTGCTGTGCGAGACGGGACGATCGCACTCCTAAAAAACGCTTTTTACACTCCAGATAGATGCTGACTGTGCAAGTCTTTCTATTCAATCGATAAACTTGAGGCGACCAATTTGGATATAATCAAATATGCGATTAATCTGATGTCGATCCTCTTCTGAAATTTTATCATCTGACAGGATAGCCGAAGTCAACACTAAATGTTCCCGGCGAGTTATCTTACCAGACGCTACAATCCGATCGACTTTTTGAGAAATTGTTAAGTTCGATTTGTTGTGAGATGTTCGCATTTATTCGATCGCTTTTACGCTAAAATAATTAAAGTGGATTGCAGTTCTTGACCAAAAAATATTGCGTACCCAACCGTAAATCACTTGGATCGATAGCAGAAATAACGTATCAGAGTTTTACTTCCCAAGATAGATATGCGGACTTAATAAATCTGCAATCAGCCTTCGGATAGCGTTCAGACTAACTTAATTATATAATATTTTTCCGAGAGAGGCACTTTTCTATGCAGGTTTATCGGCTTCCGGTACTGTCCGACAATTACATTTTCTTGCTGCACGACCCCGATCGCCACACAGCAGCAGTCGTCGATCCAGCACGGTCGCAGCCAGTATTAGAGCAACTGCAAGCACTCGGAGCCGAATTAACCGCAATTTTCATTACCCACCACCACAGCGACCACATAGGTGGCAATCAGGAACTGATCGATCGCTTTCCCCAAATTAAAGTTTACGGCGGCGCAGAAGATAGAGGCAGAATTCCCGGACAGCAAGTGTTTTTACAAGCGGGCGATCGAGTTTCTTTTGCCAACAGAACCGCCGAAGTCTTCTTCGTACCCGGCCACACAAAAGCTCACATCGCCTACTATTTCCCCCCCAGCAACCCCAGCGAAACCGGCGAATTGTTCTGCGGCGACACCTTATTTGCCGGAGGCTGCGGCAGGCTCAAAGAAGGCACTCCCGCCCAAATGTTAGCCTCTTTGGGGCAACTGCGAAACTTGCCAGACAATACCAGAGTTTGGTGCGCCCACGAATACACGCTGAACAACCTGCAATTTGCCTTGAGTGTGGATGGCGACAATCCCGATTTACAGCAGCGCTTCGCCGAAGTCAAGGAAGCGCGGAGTCGATCGCAACCTACAATACCATCATCGATCGGCCTCGAAAAAAGCACAAACCCATTTTTGCGCTGGGACTTTCCCAAGATCCAATCAGCCACCAACACCCGCGATCCAGTGCAAACCTTCGCTCGATTGCGCGGCATGAAAGACCAATTTTAACTTTAACGTTTTTGTTGTTTTAGGTAACTCTTAAACTTGAGTATCGGTTCGCTCAACCACCTGTCAAGTCTTTTGTATTTTACGTTAAAGCTCGACAGCCCCTTAAACTTATTTGGGATTTTTTCCAGTTCGTCCTTAAACGGTGTCTGAGACAACATATCAAGCCATAATTGATTGGGGGCATTGCTTTCCCACGGTTTCGGTCTTGACATAAAGTGCATCACTTTACTTGACATATCATCAGTCTTGTGGTTGTTCCATCTTTGGTCTAATTGCTTCCACCTTCCCACTAAAACTGAATTTAATGCACCTTGATCGCGATCGCCCCAAACGTGGGTTCTAGCATTTTGGAGCAACTTTTCCGACAGTTGCTCTTCCTCCCAAACCTTCATGTTGTAAACTAAAACACCACTGTTGAAATAAGGGTTTCGATCTTGATAATTGTTGGGATTTCCCCAGGTGTTGGCTGCGGCTGCTATCGGCAGAGTTTGAAAATCTAGGTTCCACAGCGGCTTTAAGCTGCCCAGAACGATCGTATCGCTGTCGAGCCAAATCAGCCTTTCTGTTTCTTTAGTATATTTTCGCGGCTCCAATTTAACGTAAGGAAGTTTAGAGCCTGATACCGAAAGAAGTTGGTCGTAATTAGATTGCAATTCTTGCCATTCAATCTGGTATTTGCAGCAATTCTGTAACTGTTCCTTTTCCGGTGAATATATCCTGGTAGATACAACGCTAATTTTGACCTGCTCCTCCCCAGATTGGCTAACATTCAGATCTACAGACTTGAGAAGTGCTGCTAACCCGAGAATATAGGTGCGATCGGCTGCTGTGAATATGTGCATAGGATTAAGTTTGTGAGATGAACGGCAAAGGTAACACAAACGTTGGGAATTGAGGAAGTAGGCGACCCTGTATTGAGGTAAATGCGATCGCCCATTTACCGTTGAGACGAACAAAATATTGCCTAAATTTCCGGTTAGATTTACACAAACAGACGGGGATTCTAAGTAGTTAGCCGCAAATAAAGTTTACAAGGTAACAGAATGTAAGGCGGGCATAACAAGAGCGATTGCTTCGTTTCACTCGCTGCGAGAGAGGGGTTATGTATTTGCAAGCTTCCTCTACTTATTTATCTGTGTGCAAGTACCATCTGTTCGCACCCGAAAACGAGCAACAGCCATTGGTAATATGCAGCAACGCGAAAAATAATGAGACAGACTAACCTGCCATCTGAAACAGCCAGAAAATTCCCCGTCGCCTGTGCTGAATCCCGCAACTGGTTCAGACGTGGGACTCTACGATAAAATAAATTGTCTAGAGATCGATATTACCGCACAACGATCGACATCCATCTTAGGTTTGAAGTGTCACCCTGCTCAAATCACAAGTTCCTCTGGTTATTTCCCTATTATCGATCGCGATTGGCTTGGCCAAAAGTAAAATGAGCGTTGTTAGAAACCGATGCAAAACCCACGCAATACTGAACCCCAACCAAAAATGGACCCATCTGTTTCAACGGATTCTAACAAAGTGTTCTACCCAGCCGCGCCTTTGCCAACCGATGTAGGGATGCTTCTGCAATTGGCAGACGGTAGCATTCAGGGCTGCAATTGTCACGCCCAGGATCTGTTGGGGATGACAGCAGAACAGATGCTCTTATGCACTTCAATCAACAGTCGGTGGCAGACTGTGCGTGAAGATGGCTCGGATTTTCCCGGCGAGACGCATCCGGCGATGGTGGCGCTGCAAACCGGGCAACCATGTTTAAATGTCATCATGGGCTTTTATCGGCCACAGGGAGAATTGATTTGGTTGACGCTCAATTCTCAACCTTTATTTCAGGGAGATCGATCGACTCCCTATGCGGTAGTAACAACCTTCACTCCTATCGCTCAACCTCAGCCCGAACCAGTCTGTAATGCGCCCGCGCCACAACTGTCAGACACCCTCGAAAGTATTTCGGACGGGTTCTTTGCTTTGGATCGAGACTGGCGATTTACCTACCTCAATTCGCAAGCGGCGCGGTGGCTGAATCGACCCTCGAAAGATTTGATTGGCCACAGCATTTGGGAAGAGTTTCCCGAATCAGTGGGCAGTTTGTTTGAGCAGGAATATCGCCACGCCGCCACCTTCCAAGTTACAGTTAGTTTTGAATCTTTTTATCCGCCACTTAATGCTTGGTATGCGGTACGAGCTTATCCCATCCCATCGGGACTTGCCGTTTATTTTCAAGATGTAACCGAGCAGAAGGCAGCTCGGGCTGCTTTTGTTAAACAAGCGCAAACAGTGCAGCAACAACTAGCAGAAATCGAGGCGATTTATGCTAGCGCGCCGATCGGACTTTGCTTTATAGATACCGAGTTGCGGTTTGTCCGCATCAACGATCGCCTCGCAGAAATTAACCGAGTTCCAGCGGCCGCCCACATCGGCCAAACATTGCGCGAAATCTTGCCAGAAATGGCAGATGATTTAGAGCCGCTTTACCGACAAGTTATTGAAACTAAAGTTCCACTAAAACAGCTCGAAGTTCGGAGGACTAACTCAGTACAGCCGGGAGGAGAACAGGATTGGCTGTTGAGTCTCTATCCGCTGAAAGCCGAGGACGATCGCGTTTTGGGCGTGAATGTGACGGTGCATGAAATTACCGAACGCAAAGCTACCAAAAAAGAAATTCAACGGCTCAACCAAGAACTAGAGCGACGAGTGAATGAACTGGAATCGATACTTGATGCTGTACCCGTCGGTATTACGATCGCCGACGACCCACAGTGTCAAGTAATTCGCGCTAATCGGTTTGCCCTGTCTATGTTGCAAGTGCCGGCCGATACCAATGTTTCTGGAACCGGAGAGCAAGCGGCAGTCCTTCCGTTTAGGCGACTCCGCAACGGAGAAGAAATTCCGGGAGAACAACTCCCCATGCAACTGGCCGTGGCTTCCGGCGTCCCAGTGCGAGATATGGAAATTCAAATGGTGCGCGAGGACGGAGTGGCCTTTGATTGGTTGGTGAATGCGGTGCCGTTATTTGACGAACAAGGCGCAGTTCGCGGCTGTGTGGCGGCGTTTATGGATATTAGCGATCGCAAACAAGCTCTTGCTGCTTTGCGCCGCTCTGAGGAACGCTATCGCACTTTGTTTGATTGCCTAGACGAAGGCTTTTGCATCATCGAAATGCTGTTTGACGCCAACGAAAAGCCGATCGATTACCGCTTTTTGGAAGTCAATCCGGCCTTCTTGAAACAAACCGGACTCGAACAACCTGCGGGTAAAACGGCGCGGCAGCTCGTTCCGGATCTCGAAGATTATTGGTTTGAGATGTACGGCCAAGTCGCGCTGACGGGGGAGTCCTTGCGCTTCGAGCACGGCTCGGAAGTCATGAACCGCTGGTTCGAGGTTTTGGCGTTCCGCACTCCTGAGCCACACAGCCGAAAAGTCGCCTTACTTTTCAAAGAAATCAGCGATCGCAAACAATCAGAGAATCGCTTGCGGCAACAGGAAGAACAACTGCGGCTGTTCGTTAAACATTCGCCTGCGGGGGTGGCGATGTTTGACCGCCAGATGCGGTATATGCTGGTGAGCGACCGCTGGCTGACAAGTTACGGGCTCGGCGATCGAAACATTGTGGGTCGATCGCACTACGACATCTTTCCCAATTTGCCCGATCGTTTCAAACAAATCCACCAGCGCTGTCTGGCGGGAGCAGTCGAACTCTGCCAAGAAGATCTGTTTCCCCGGCCTGATGGCTTAATCGACTGGGTGCAGTGGGAAATTCACCCTTGGCGAACCAATACCAATGAGATTGGCGGCATCATGATTTTTTGCGAAATCATCACCGATCGCAAAAACGCTGAACTCGCGGTGCTAGCGGCCTCCCAGCAAGTCAGCAATATTATAGAAAGTATTACTGATGCCTTTATGGCTATCGATTCACAATGGCGCTATACATACGTTAATACCACAGCAGAAAAACTGCTTTCTCGATCTCGATCGGACTTGCTAGGTCGATCGATCTGGGAGGTATTCCCCGCCGAGAAAGAATCCAATTCGAGGGCATATCAAGAATTTCATCGAGTCGTTAACGAGCAAGTTTCTGTCAAGTTTGAAGAGTTTTCGCCGTCGCTCCAAATGTATATAGAAGTGAGCGCCTATCCAGCCGCCGAAGGATTTACGGCTTATTGGAGCGATATTAGCGATCGCAAACGCACTGAAGAAGAACTGCGGCAAAAGAATGCAATTTTGAATTTGATTAACGAGTCAGCGCCCACGCCAATTTTTGTCAAAGATCGAGAAGGACGGATTATTTATGCAAATCCAGCCACGCTGGACGTACTGGGCAAACCTGCTGCTGAAGTAATTGGGCGGCGCGATCGCGATTTATACCCAATAGCAGAACTTGGAGCCACAGTCACGGACAACGATCGGCGCATTATGGAATCTGGACAAACAGAAGTCGTCGAAGAATCTCCCGATGGCATTCGGACATTTGTGGCAATGAAAGCTCCCTACCGCAATGAAGCGGGAGAAGTCATCGGCTTGATTGGCATCTCCAGCGACATCACAAATCGCAAACGAGCCGAAGTCGCCCGGGAAGAACAAACTAAGTTACTGCAAGTCATCATTGACAGCATTGGTGATGGCTTGATTTTGGCCAACCAACAAGGGGAGTTTGTGCTGTTTAACCGAGCCGCCGTGCGGATATTCGGTCAGCTATCGAATGAAAAATCTTGTGAGGAATGGTCGAGCACCTACGGGCTATTTTTGGCCGACAAAAAAACCCTCTTTCCCGACGCTGAACTACCTCTAGCCAGAGCAATCAAAGGTGAATATGTTAATGATGTAGAGGTATTTGTCCGCCGCGAAGATTCCGAAGATCGTTGGATCAGTATCAGCGGTTATCCAGTAGTTGATGCTAGCAGCGAAATCAAAGGCGGAGTGATTGTCTGTCGGGATATCACAGAACGCAAACAAGCCGAAGCAGCGCTGCAAGAAAGCGAAGAACGATTCCGCAATATGGCTAACAATGCTCCTTTTATGGTATGGGTAACAAACTCCACAGGCTACTGTAGTTTCCTGAGCCAAACCTGGTATGACTTCACAGGTCAAACTGAGGAAATAGGTTTGGGATTGGGTTGGGTAAACGCGCTGCATCCAGAAGACCGAGAATACGCCAAGAACGCATTTTTGACCGCCAACGAACGCCAGGAATCTTTCCGCGTGGAATATCGCATCAGGCGTAAGGATGGCGGATATTCTTGGGCGATCGATGCGGCTGCTCCCAGATTTTCCAAAAGCGGACAATTTGAGGGTTATATTGGCTCTGTAATCGACATTACAGAGCGCAAACAAGTCGAAACCGAGCGCGATATGGTTCTGCAATTAGAACAAACGGCCCGCGCGGAAGCGGAACGAGCTAACCGCATTAAAGACGAGTTTCTGGCGGTGCTTTCTCACGAGTTGCGATCGCCCTTAAATCCGATTTTAGGCTGGTCGCAACTGCTCGTCGGCGGCAAGCTGAAGCCGGCTCAAACTGCCAAGGCCTTTGAGACGATCGAGCGCAACGCCAGACTGCAATCTCAATTAATCGAAGACTTGCTTGACGTGTCTCGGATTCTGCAAGGAAAACTCAGATTGAATGTTGCTCCGGTGAATCTGGCAACCATTATTCCGTCTGCCGTGGAAACCGTGCAATTAGCAGCCGAAGCTAAAAAAATTTCAATCCAAACAATTTTAAATCCCGATGTCGGGAAAGTTCTCGGCGATACAAGTCGCTTGCAGCAAATAGTCTGGAATTTGCTGTCAAACGCGGTGAAATTCACGCCAGAAGGCGGTCGAGTTGAAGTTCGATTAGTGCCAATCGGCCGCCAAGCTCAAATTCAAGTCACGGACACTGGTAAAGGCATTCTTCCCGATTTCTTGCCTTATGTTTTTGACCATTTCCGGCAAGAAGATGGCGCTACAACTCGCAAATTTGGCGGCTTGGGTTTGGGATTGGCGATCGTCCGCCAACTGATCGAACTTCACGGCGGAACGGTGTTTGCAGAAAGCGCAGGAGTTGGTCAAGGAGCGACGTTTACGGTGAGATTACCGCTATTAAATGATGATTCTAGAAGGCAGGAGGAGGAAGAACGTCATGGGGCTGCTAGTCCCGATCTCTCATCCTTGCCGTTAGCTGGATTGAGAATTTTGGTGGTAGATGATGAACTCGACTCGCGAGATTTTGTCGCTTTCGTGCTTGAGGAAGCGGGTGCAGAGGTGATTTCCCTGTCATCTGCTACTGAGGCGCTACAGTCGATCGAACAAACTGCACCGGATTTGCTCGTCAGCGACATCGGAATGCCCCAGATGGACGGATATATGTTGATAAATCGCATCCGCACTCAGCTTGCGCCTGAGTATCGGCAGTTGCTGGCGATCGCCTTAACGGCCTATGCTGGAGAAGCGAACGAGCGCCAAGTTTTGCAAGCCGGATTTGACAAACACTTAGCCAAGCCGATCGATCCGACCCAGTTAGTTGCTACTGTAGCGCGATCGATCGTCCAGCGCCTTGAAAATAAAGCCTGAGTGTTCTGTAAGATATTGCACTGTAGTTGATTTGGCTCATTACAGCACCCCGCTTTTGCGTAATTTCAAACTGAATTTGCCCGTTAAAAATATTATCCCTGTTTCTTCCCTCGAACCTCGAATCTCAACATCCATCCGTTAAATCCGTTACATCCGCTACATAATCCGTTGCCGAACTTCCTTCTCCCTTGCGATCGCCCCTCAAACTTCGCTATTATAAAAAGTTGCAGTTAAAACCCCACAACCCACGATCATGGCCAAGCGCGTCCAATTAGTTTTAAATAAAGATGTCAGCAAACTCGGTAAAGCTGGCGACGTAGTAGAAGTAGCCCCGGGCTACGCCCGCAACTACCTAGTACCCCAAGGAATGGGATTTAGAGCCACTCCTGGCATTCTCAAGCAAGCAGAACGCCGCCGTGAAGAAGAAAGACTGCGCCAGCTAGAGCTCAAGCAGCAAGCTGAAGTCCGCAAAACCGCCCTCGAAGCGGCTGGGCCTTTCATCATCTCCAAGCAAGTTGGCGAAGCAGACGCGATTTTTGGTACTGTCACCAACCAAGAAGTAGCAGAACTGATTTTCAACTCTACCAGTCAAGAAGTCGATCGGCGCGGCATCACTCTGCCCGAAATTCGCCAAACTGGTACATACAAAGCTGAAATCAAACTACACGCAGAAGTTACCGCCGAAGTTGATATTCAAGTTGTTCCGATGTAACAGTAATTGGTAATTGGGCATTGGTAATTGGCCTGCGCAGGGCATAGGGCATTAATGCACTGGTCAGTTATTTTTCTAATAACCAATAACCAATAATATCAAGTTCGAGCGATCGCTTATATTTATTTTTGAGTGCGAGCGTCTCGCTCGCGAGCGGGACGCTCGCACTCAAATGATAACTGATTAACCGGACACGATATAATCAATAACCAATAACCAATAACCAATAACCAATAACTAATAACTATTGACTAATGAGCGATTTGATGCCGACAAATATAGAGGCAGAAGAAGCAATTTTGGGCGGGATTTTAATTGACCCCGAAGCTATTTCCCGAATTGCCGAACTGCTGCGGCCGGAGTTTTTTGCCATCACCGCTCATCAAGTCATTTATCGATCGGCATTAGGGCTATTTTTACAGGGTCAACCTACCGATTTAATGACGGTAACAACTTCGCTAACCGACCGAAACCAGTTAGAGCAAGTAGGAGGACTAAGTAAATTAGCACAATTAGTCGATCGCACAGTTTCCGCAGTCAACATCGACCAATATGCAGTTTTAGTTGAAGACAAATATCAGCGCCGCAAATTAATCGAAGCTGGCAACAACATAGTACAATTAGGTTACGAGACGGCAACACCGCTAGAAACAGTCTTAGACCGCGCCGAACAAGAAATTTTCAGCATAACTCAAGAACGCCCGCAACAGGATTTAGTGTCGATCGGCGAAACACTAAACCAAACATTTCAAGACCTAGAAAATCGCAATGAAGGCCTGACACTTCCCGGCATTCCCTGCGGTTTCTATGACTTAGATGCGATGACAGGAGGCTTTCAGCGATCGGATTTAATCATCGTTGCGGCTAGGCCGGCGATGGGCAAAACGGCCTTTTGTACCAATATCGCCCACCACATCGCCGCCGGACAGCAAAAATTGCCCGTTGCCGTTTTCAGCTTAGAAATGTCGAAAGAACAGCTAGTGCAGCGTATCCTGTCCAGTGAAGCCAAAATAGAAAGTAACAGGTTGCGATCGGGTAGAATCAGTCAAAACGAATGGGAACCAATCAGTACAGCCATTGGGAATTTATCAGAACTACCGCTGTTTATTGACGATACTCCCAATATTACCGTCACAGAAATACGATCGAAAGTCCGCCGCCTCCAAGCAGAACAAGGCGGAACCCTAGGATTAGTCTTGCTAGATTACCTGCAATTAATGGAAGGTACCAGCGACAACCGCGTGCAAGAACTATCTCGAATTACCAGAAGTCTTAAAGGTTTAGCCCGCGAACTCAACGTGCCGATTATTGCCTTATCTCAGTTGAGTCGGGGTGTGGAAGCGAGGACAAACAAGCGGCCGATGATGTCTGATTTACGCGAAAGCGGATCGATCGAGCAAGACGCAGATTTAGTAATTATGCTCTACCGCGATGAATATTACAACCCTGATTCGCCCGATCGCGGAATTGCAGAAGTAATTATTACCAAACACAGAAACGGCCCCACAGGAATCATCAAACTATTATTTGACGCCCAATATACCTGCTTTCGCAATCTGGCATCTCCGAAGCGATCGTAAATCAACCAGGAAATACACAGAAACCCGGTTTCTTAATAAAAAAACCGGGTTTCTAAACACCGTAAAAGTTTTACGTTGAATTAGATTGAGCTACCTAGCCAGCGATTTTCAACAATTCCACATCAAAAATCAGCGTAGCATTAGGAGGAATGACTCCGCCCGCACCGCGAGCACCGTAACCGAGTTCAGGGGGAATAATCAACTGGCGGCGGTCTCCAACTTTCATCGTACCGACGCCTTCATCCCAACCCTTAATTACTTGACCTACGCCAATTTTGAACTGAAAAGGAGAATTGCGATCGCGCGAACTGTCAAACTTCGTGCCATCCTCCAAAGTCCCAGTGTAGTGTACCACAACCGTCTGCCCGGTTTTTGGAGTCGCCCCATTACCCTCTTTCAATTCAACATATTTCAGACCTGAATCTGTGGTGACAGTTTTATCAGTATTATCAGTCATGTCATTGCCAGCGATAGTAGCTGGTACCTCCGGTAAAGTAGCATCAGCTACTAGCAAGTTATTTTCATTCAAAGACTGTGCTGACAACTTCTCAATAGCAGTCTCTGGTAAAAGATTGTTCAATTCGGCTGCAACTGCTTGGGACCCAGAACCGCCCATTTGAGCGACTATCAAAAACACAAAGCAAACCAGCATTACCCCCAAGCTGACTAGAACTCCTCGCAAAATTAATCCTCCTGATACTTTTAACCGCGATATCTCAGATATCTAAGACATCTAGTACAACAAGAACTACCAAATGTTATCTGAACTTTTCCACCAAAAAACGGCAGGTTTCAGATAATTTTAAAGGCAAAAGTATGAAGTCAGAATGTTTGTAATTCTACATAAGTGGCTTCTACATAAGTGCCTTTTTTAGCCTTCTGCCTTTGGGTGACAATTTTATCACAAGATAGCAGCGAACTCCTCGCGGGCGTTAGCGAAGCCCTCGAAGAGGATCGACCTCAGCGCCAGTTACGGTTTTCTAAATCCCGCATCTGACGTTCCAAACGATCGAGCCTTCCCCGCAACTCATCCATTTCGGACTGTCGGGGAACTCCCATATCTTGCAGCATATTGCGTAGTTGCCGCTGTAACTGCGTATCCCAATTACCTTGTTCAGACTTGAGGTGTTCCGTCATGTCATCCACAAAGGTTTTGGCTTGCTCGGAATTGATTTTGCCATCTTTGACCCATTGCTCGCTGACTTCCTGCAATTTCTCTGCCACCAGGGAGGTAGTACCAATGCCCAGCATTACCAGTTGTTTGAGTAAGTTGCTATTGTTATCCATAGATTTTTCCTAATGTTTGCCCTTTCATACCCGATCGGCTCAGGTCGCCTGCTGTCGCTGCGAAACCATCTGTAAACTTAAAGTTACATCAGCGCACAACTACCTTTCTATTTTGGAGCATCCAGCCGCCTGATGGCGAGCCGATCGCGCTAATCGGCGTTCGGAAAACCCGCTAATGAGCCTACCCACCACATTACCCCATAACCCTGCTGTCTATGCCTGATTGCCCCCGCTGTCACCAACCTGTAGACGCCCAAGCCCTCGCCTGTCCACACTGCAAAATTCCCCTCAAAGCTTTCGGTCATCCGGGTATCCCTCTTTATCGATCAAAACCCGAAGAATTTCTCTGCCCTACCTGTATTTATCACGAAGACGACACTTGCAACTACCCGCAGCGTCCCTTTGCCAAAGAATGCACGCTTTATCACGATCGAGCTGAGCCACTTGTGCCACAGACGAGCCATTACATCAGCAGCGGCTGGCCGCAATCAATCAAAAATTGGTGTCAGCGCCATCTCGTTTGGTTAGCTTTATTAGCTTTAATTATTATTAGCATTGCTGTGTCGATTTAATCTCACATCTTGCACCATTTTCAAGAACAGGCTTTCCGGCCTGTGAAGCAAAGAGTAGATTTTCTCGCTTCACAGGCCGGAAAGCCTGTTCATAAAAGGCTTATTGACAATAATGGTGCAACATCTCTGTTCACTCGGATTGTACAAAGCCTAGAATAGAGATATCTCTGTTAATCTGGGTTGCTCTATTATTCTCTAAATTATTCATGAGTTACGTATTCGGCATCGACGGCGGCGGCACTAAAACTATCTGCCTTTTAATGGATGACAACCACCTTGTTTTAGGACGGGGTGAAGCAGGGCCGTCAAATTATCAAACCCTGGGAATTGAGACAGCAAAACAATCCATCCAATTGGCGATCGAACGAGCAGTTCTGTCCGCTCAGGTCGAGGCTGTAGGCAATCTCAACATAGAAGCAATTGGTTTGGGACTAGCAGGCGTCGGGCGTCCAAAAGATCGCGAAATAGTGCAATTTGTAGTGCAGAACTTGCAGTTGACAAATACTTTACCAGTAACCCGATCGTTCTTGCCCAGGAATATAGTAATTTGCAGCGACTGCGCGATCGCACTTGCTGGCGGTACAGGTCATCCGGTGGGTATCGCCGTTATTTCAGGAACCGGTTCGATTGTTTTCGGGCAAAACCGTCACGGGAAAACTAAACGAGTCGGCGGTTGGGGATATATTTTAGGCGATGAAGGCAGCGGATATAACATCGCCCTTCAGGGTTTGCAAGCTGCTTTGAAATTCTATGACGGACGCGAAGATTTTACCCTGCTTGCCGAAAAATTTCAAAAGCATTTAGGCCTCAATAACCTAGAAGAATTGGTAGAAGTCGTTTACGGGCGCGGTTGGGGAGTCAAAGAAATTGCAACTTTAGCACCAATAGTCGATCGAGCCGCAGCAGAGGGCGATCGCGTCGCTGACGGCATTATCAATAATGCTGTGGCAGAATTAACCTATTCAACAAAAATAGCCATTTCAGCGCTATTTAACCAAACAGAAGAATTTGAAATTGTGCTCGTAGGAGGTGTGTGGGGCGGCGAGGCAAATTGCCGAGGTCGGTTTGAAGCTGCAATAAGTGCGATCGCCCCAAAAGCTAAGATAATCTCGCCCCGATACGAACCAGCTTTCGGTGCAGGATTGTTAGCCTTAAACGCTCTCAACAATTAATTGTTGACTGTTGACTGTTGAATGCTGACTTTTGACTATCTTCCTTATCTTCCCGATAGCCCCTGTATTGCCGATTTTCTCGATTTTTCCAAATTTTCAACTTCTGGATTATCGACCTTATCTTCCCAACTGGTAGAATTCCAGCCTGCCATAATCAAAACATCAGATGAATGCGAAACCAGAAACAAATTTAGCAGTAGTGCGTTCCTAAGTAAACAAAAACCGAAGCAAGGAGACAATTTATATGATTACTTCTCAAAAATGGCGTTCAGCAACAGCAGCAATCCTCGCACTGGGTATTACAGTTGGAACCAGCGCGCCCCTAGTGGTAGCTAATCCCGCAGAAGCTCAACAACGAATTTCCCAATTTGATAGCATCCGCATTCCCTCGGGCAGTGTAATTCCAGTTAGCTATGAAAAAGACAAAATAGTTGTCACCCGCGAAGAAACTGCACCTTTAACTTTAACTGTAGCGCAAGACATCCGCACACCTCAAGGCAGAGTATTAATCCCCAGAGGCAGCCAGATAGTCGGGACACTGCAACCTGTCAGAAGAGGCAATCAAAGTGGTACTCAATTTGTTGCCAGAGAGTTAGTTATCAGCCGCCGCCAACGCTATCGGATTGACGGAAATTCAGGAATTATTACCAGAACCGAAAGAGTCCAAAAAGGTGCTGGCACAGGTTCAGTAGCCCAAGGTGCAGCTTTGGGTGCAGCAGCAGCAGCAGCACTCGCAGGCATTACCGGCGACAAAGCCATCGCCACGGAAGAAGTATTAGGAGGCGCTGGGATCGGCGCTTTAGCTGGAGTATTGTTGGGGCGGCGCAGCGTTGACGTGCTGGTGATTCGCCCGGAACAAGATTTAGCAGTGAGATTGCGATCGGACATCGTACTCCGCTAATATTGGAATCTTCGGATTAATTATTTGCAGTAAAACATTGTCGATCGCTAACTTGTGGTCTCCCGATAATTGGCTAGGCATAATGTTAAGGTTGTGCCTAGCCATGTTTGTTGGCGGAATTATTGGATGGGAGCGCCAACTCAGAAACAAACCAGCGGGATTGAGAACTCATATGCTAGTTAGTATGGGTTCTGCACTGTTTGTTTTAATGCCGCTGGCAATGGGGAAAAATGAAAACGGAGGAGATGCTGTAGCGCGCGTAATTCAAGGCATTGCTGCCGGGATTGGGTTTTTGGGAGGCGGAGAAATCCTGCGGCAAAATCAAGAGGAAATAGGTAAAGTTGAAGTTCACGGACTCACCTCTGCCGCCGCTATTTGGGTATCAGCAGCTTTAGGAACTGCGGCAGGATGCGGGTTGTGGCAACTGGCATTAATTGGCGCTTTAATGTCGCTGTTTGTTCTGAGAGTAATTAAAGAGTTAGAGCGTCGGAGTCGTAGGAAATAGTCTCATTGAGTATATTCAATTTGGCAAAATAACCTTACAATGTTGCTAGTGACGCCGCAATTACCAACTCGTTTGATGAAGCTTCACTACTAACCAATTTAATTGCGGTTAATCGAGGGTAAATAATATTAGCTTTTTCATACCAAGTCGAGTTAATCACTTATCATAAATTGTTGGCTATCCTCCCCGCCAGATCTGTCAATGTAGTGAAAAAGTTGCTCAAACCTATCATAAGGAGTGCAACCGGAATTGATATAACAAGAAATAACCTTTGAATCATAACGAGCGACGGTTAGTCAGCAAACAGGGTGATCGGTCTGGTCATCCCCGCCTTGCCTTTGAGGAGCTAAGTCCTGCCTACAAACTTAAACATTTATTTTAAAAATTATTTAAATTAGAGTTGATTGGCTTACTACCGAGTGAAGCAAGATAGCAATAGTGGTAAAATTAATGAGTTATACCTTAGAAAAATTAACTTTTAAATAAACTTTTTTTAGTAAATTGATTAATTAATATTTATTTTGCCGGAAAGCACATGAATGAATAAAGCTAGTTAATTCGTTTCGGGAAAACTTGGCATTTTCATCAATTCCAAAGACTCTTGCCTTACGCGACCCGCCATGGCAGCTAACTGCAAGCTCATAAAAGCATTCAAATCTTCCAAATCACACTTGGCTGAGGAAAAAATATTCTGCATTTCTTTTTCCGCTTCCAAACTCAGATATCCAGCGGCAATAGCTTGTTTTACAACTTCACGAATCTGCACGGTAGAAATTTCCCTTACTAAATTTTAACTAATCAAAAGCAAACAAGTTACTAACAGGAAGTTTCGGAAGCCGTCTCGCCAAAGAGTTCAAAATTTTTCAGCTCGCGAGACTCTTGTTTCACTCCTCCGGACATAGCTGCTAGTTGCAAAGCCATAAAAGCATTTAAGTCTTCTAAGTCATAGGTGGTGGTAGTTAACATCCGCCGCAGTTGATTTTCGGCTTCAATGGTTAGATAGCCTAGAGCCAGAGCTTGCTGGGCGAGATCGCGAATTAGTACCATAACACTTCGGGGTTTTATTGGTTCAAGTCTCAGTATCAACTGTTTTCACAGAATCAGCAGTGACGGCTATTGCTCGATATGTGTGACATTGTTACGGGGCACTCGTGACAACCGGAGTCGGAGAGTGTGACTAAGTATTTGCACGGTTGTGACGGCGATCACGCGGGGGGTGCTAGAGGCGGAGTCGGAGACTGGGGAGTCGGAGAGTGTCCGGGTGTCTGCATGGGGGAGTCGGAGAGTGTCCGAGTGGAGGAGCCGGAGAGGGGGAGCATTTTTCTTTTTCCCTGGGACTAATCACTGATGACTACTGCCTTCTACCTTCAGAAGACGCTCAACGTCTATAATCAGCAAGTTAAATATTTACTGCAAGACATATGGAACTAGCTCATAAAGATTTGCTACAACAAATAGCCCGACTATCGGAAACTTATGCTAATTTGGCCGATCGCCTGTCTCAAGCAGCAAAACAACTGCAAGACTCCGGCCTTCCTCCCTCTGACACCTTGCTGCAAGAAGTAGCAGCCTACAGCCGCAACTTTGCCGGTGTGCAAAAACAAGCTCTCGAACTCAACAAATCCGCGATCGCACCGGGGGAAATTGCTTCCCTCAAAGACATTCAAAACTTAGTCGAGACTGCCGCAGCTTCCGAAGGTAAAGCAGAAATTCGCGATGCAGCATTGAAAGTGATCGATCGAGTATTGGCGATCGCCCACCGCGAACAAAGCGACTTCGCACCCTTACAATCAGTTCATGCCAAAGCCCGCGAACTGCAGCGCGCGATTTCCGAATCAACCCCAACTCAACTGCATTCTGACGCAGAATCCTTAATCAGCGGCAAACACCCAGTTTCAGCAGTGCTCGCCCTGGTGGAACAGCAAGACAAATTAGATGACGAACAGTGGGTAATTCTCGAAGAAACAGTCAGCGCCGCTTTTGGCAAACAAATAGCCGTAGCCATTTCCAGAGGCAAATTAACCATTGCTGAGATGGTAAAAGCAGCACCTGCAAAAGTCGAACCCGCATTTAAAGCAGCGCCCGAACAAAAAATCAGCGCCGAACCTTTGCCAGAAGTGATTGTCATCCCGTCAGGAAATGTGGCACCGAAACAAGTTACAGTTGCGCCACAAATCCAGATTTTGGAATCCCCCGCACCTTCTGTCCCCATGCACGAGGTGATTATTGTTCCCAGCGTGGAAGTACCTAAGTCTCTTCAGACAACCGGTTCCGGGAACATTGTCTTTGGGGCACCTCGGGACATTCAACAAGCTCCTGTAGAGGGCGGTTTGGGAATCAAAGTTTTGGTGCACGTTCAGGGAATTGGCGATCGAACTTTCGGTGCTCAAGAATACGCGGGTACTAAAGCTCAAGGGCGCCGTGTCGAAGGATTTCAAATTAATATCGAGCCCCCAATTCCCGGCTTAAATGTCGAGTACATGGCTCACGTCGAAGGTGTTGGCGATACTCCTTGGATCGGCGAAGGAGAATTGGCAGGTTTTCGGGGTCAAGCGAAACGAATTGAGGGATTTGCGGTGCGGTTGAGCGGGCCGCAAGCTGATAAGTACGACGTATTTTATAGCGCTCACATTCAGAATATCGGCGACACCGACGTGTCTTCCAACGGCGAATATTGCGGCACTCGCGGCAAAGCTTTGAGAATCGAGGGCATCAAAGTTTGGATCGCGCCGTCTGCTAGTTCCCAAGTTGTGGCACCTGTGGGTTTAAAAGTGTTGGCGCACATTCAAGGAATTGGCGATCGAACTTTTAGCGATCGAGAATATGCGGGTACTAAAGCTCAAGGCCGCCGCGTGGAAGGATTTCAAATTAAAATAGAGCCTCCCGTTCCCGGTTTAAATTTGCAGTACATGGCTCACGTTGAAGGAGTTGGCGATACTGCTTGGATCTCGGAAGGGGAGTTAGCTGGATTCCGGGGCAAAGCCAAGCGCATTGAGGGATTTGCCGCCCGCCTGACAGGGCCGCAAGCTGATAAATACGACGTATTTTATACGGCTCACATCCAGAATGTAGGCGATACTCCGGTTACTGCTAACGGTCAATATTGCGGCACTCGCGGCAAAGGTTTGAGGGTTGAGGGGATGACGGTATGGGTTGAGCCGAAAGCGTAAAAAATGAGAATGAATGGAAAATTTTAAATGGCTTTTTCCATTCATTTTGTGTTGTTATATCATTTGGTCTTGGTTAGTTTTTGTATGATTTGCGCGATGGTAGGAGAGGGTTTTACCAACTATCTACGCCAAAAATTAATAATCCCATAAACCCGCCGCTCAACGGTAAACCTGAATGTACATTTTTTCCCTTCGATAAAAGTCAAGGTTGATATAGGTTATTAGTTGTGGGGGGCGGGTTTAGGAGAATGTTTGTGTGGGTAAATATTATTGGTAAAACCCGCCGCTACAGCATCAAAAACATTTGCACAACTTACGCTAGCAGACACTATATTAATGGTGTAGAACGTGCAACAAGCCTTCTACCACATGACCGATCGCACTTGGAGCAGCTTCGCAAGCTGCTGCTTCGGCGGCGCACTGGCCGGCGTGGAGTGCGTTTCCGACAGCCTGACTCCCTCCCTCCAGCGCATCGGCACCAAATTGACCGCGATATGTTTCTTGGACTATTTCAGCTTGAATTTTGCTGGTGGTCTCTTCGGGATTCGTTTCCCAATTGCGGATTGTTTGGACAATCTCGAACCCAGCCCAAATTAACATTCCGAGGACGATCGCACCAATCAAATATCCCATAGCTTTCTTTAAAGGTTGAGGTTGGCTGTAGCTAATTTAGTGCAACGATTGCCTGCAGACAGGATGCAAATCATTGCTGTTGAGTGCGGATGTCAGCCTGTTATAGCAGATGTTGAAGGCTTTAGTTCTTCTTGAGAGAAGAAAGTCGATCGCCAACAGAATATTAAGCAATTTTAATATTTACAGGCTGTGGAATTACACGGTTGGTGAACGGGAAATGCTCTTGAGCGAATGTATCCGTAAAATGTATAAATGATACTTTACAGGGCGGTAGAGTTTGAGTTAACATCGGCTGAGCCGATAAAATATTGCACCCCCAAAAACCAAACATTCAGATACACGCTAGCGATAATTTTACCGTAATTTTACGGTGCTTGGGGATAAATAGTTACTTAAAAAAGCCTTAAAAATCCGGCTACAGTTGCTCACAAGTCTTTTCCATCAATACTTACATATAAATATGTCATTGGCAGCAGACGATCGCCCGCAATCCGCAACTACTGATAGTGAATCTTCCTATCAACTTTCACCGATACAGCAAGGGATGTTGTTCGACAGCCTTTCGGGTCAACAATCAGGGATAGACATCGAACAAGCGATCTGTAGTATTCGGGAAAATTTGAATGTTTCAGCTTTCATCAAAGCTTGGCAGCAAATAGTGCAGCGGCATCCAATCTTGAGAACCAGCTTTTCTTGGTCAGGTAAAGAAGTTCCCCTGCAAATGGTACATCACCAAGTTGAACTCCCAAGTGTTGAGCAAGACTGGCGCAATTTGTCGGAGGGCGATCGCGCAAACCAACTCGAAACCTATTTGGAAGCCGATCGCCTGCAAGGCTTTGACCTCACTCAACCCCCGCTGATGCGTTTGGCTTGGTTCCGCTGGTCGGAAACCGATTACAAACTCATCTGGACTTATCACCACATTTTGCTTGACAGTACCTCGGCAGTCATTGTTTTGCAAGAAGTTTTTACCTTGTACGAATCCCTGTGTGCCGATCGACCATTAGAATTACAACCGCCCCGCTGCGATCGAGATTTTATCGAGTGGACGCAGCAGCCAGACATCTCAAAAGCAGAAACATTCTGGAAACAATACTTAAGCGGTTTCAGCGCTCCTACCCCTCTGGTTGGGGATTTTTCAAGGGCGGGCATCTTGCCCGCCGCACCAGGAAATTCATCAGTTGTGGAACAGGCATCTGGCCTGTTCCTGACACTGCCCGAAATCCGGCTTTCTAGCACTGTTACCGCAGCTTTAAACTCTCTAATTCAAGAACAGCAACTAACCCTAAATACCCTGCTGCAAGGAGCGTGGGCTTTACTTTTGAGCCGCTGTTCCGGTTCGGAAGATGTAGTATTTGGAACTATTTGCAACAGCCGATCGCAGAATCTAGAAAAAGCAGAATTAGCGGTAGGATTATTCATAAATACTTTGCCGTGTCGGGTAATTGTATCTCCCGATTTACCAGCGATAGACTGGCTCAAACAACTGCAAACTCAGTGGACGGCATTTCAAGAATACGGGAACGTGCCGCTGGCAAAAACTCAAGAATGGAGCGAGATTTCCCGCGGCACAGCTTTATTTGAAAGCCTGCTAGTAGTTGAAAAATATCACATTAACTCTGCCTTGCAAGCTTTGAGTGGCAACTGGCAAAACCGAGAATTTCTGCTTTTAGAACAGACAAGTTTTCCCCTGACTGTTTACGCATACGGGGGAACAGAACTGCTGCTGAAAATTGCGGGCGATCGCCAGCGGTTCGATCCGATCGCCATTACCCGAATGTTGGGACACCTGCAAACTTTGCTAGAAAGTATAGTGGCGAATCCCCAGCAGAAAATCAGCAAATTGTCAATGCTGACAGCAGCCGAACTTGCTCAGTTGCAGGAGTGGAATCAAACTCAAGCAAATTATCCGCAAGATAAATGCGTTCACCAATTATTTGAAGCACAAGTCGATCGATCGCCCGATGCCATTGCCGCCGTTTTTGCCCAAAATCTCCAACAGCAACTCACCTACCGAGAAATCAATTCCAAATCCAATCAACTCGCTCATTACTTGCAGCAATTAGGCGTCGGGCCCGATGTTTTAGTAGCTATTTGCATGGAACGTTCCTTAGAAATTGCGATCGCCGTTTTAGGCGTTCTCAAAGCAGGCGCAGCTTACGTTCCCCTAGATCCAGCCTACCCCCAAGAACGGCTGACCTTCATGTTAGCCGACACCCAAGCTCCCGTTATCCTCACTCAATCTCACTTAGTATCGGAGTTGCCAGCACATCAAGCCCGCGCCGTTTGTTTGGACGCAGACTGGGAAACGATCGGCAGTCACAGCACGGAAAACCCAGCTAGCAGCGTCTCTCCCCAAAATTTAACTTATACAATATATACATCAGGTTCCACCGGTAAACCTAAAGGAGTTCCCCTCCCGCACCGTTCCCTAGTCAACCTAATTGCGTGGCAACTGCAAAACTCCAGCCTTGAAGGCGCAGCCAAAACCCTGCAATTTGCATCTCTGAGCTTCGATGTCTCGTTTCAAGAAATGTTCTGTACTTGGTGTGCCGGCGGCACCCTCGTTTTCATCACAGAAGAAATCCGGCGAGATGCCCAGAGTTTGTTGCAGCTAATCGACAAACAAAAGATTCAAAGACTATTTCTCCCTTTTATCGCCCTGCAACACTTAGCCGAAGCAGCCGATACCTATCAGCTAGTACCGAAATCCCTGCGCGAAGTAATCACCGCCGGCGAACAGTTGCAAGTCAACCGTTACATAGCCAGTTTCTTTCAGCAGCTAGAAAACTGTACCCTGCACAATCAATACGGCCCCTCCGAGAGCCACGTTGTTACAGCTTATACCCTGGCAGGCCCGCCCGGAGATTGGCCCGCACTGCCTCCGATCGGCCGCCCTATTGCCAACACGGAGATATATCTGTTACAAAAAGATGGTGAGCCTATACCTTTAGGAGTAGCGGGAGAACTGTACATCGGGGGCATTTGCTTAGCGCGGGGCTATCTCAACCGCCCTGACTTGACTGCTGAAAAATTTATTCCCAACCCTTTTCGACAAAATAAAATACTCGCGATCGAGGATGAAGAAGATCGCCTTTACAAAACAGGAGATTTAGCTCGCTACCTGCCCGACGGTAACATCGAGTACATCGGGCGGATTGACGGCCAAGTCAAAATTCGCGGCTTCCGCATAGAGTTGGGAGAAATCGAAACCGCACTAGCCAAACATCGCGCCGTCAAACAAGCTGTGGTGCTGGCGCGGGAAGACGCACCGGGGGACAAACGACTGGTTGCATACATAGTTGCCAATCCAGAGGAGAAATTGGCAATAGCCGACCTCCGCCCTTACCTGCAAGGGCAACTCCCAGATTACATGGTGCCTGCGGTGTTTGTGAATGTTGAGGCGATGCCGAAGACGCCCAGCGGGAAAATTGACCGCCGCGCCCTGCCGGCACCTGACTCGCAGCGACAAGAACAGTCCCAGAGTTACGCTGCACCGCAAAGCGAGTTGGAGCTTTTGCTGGCGGGTGTTTGGTCTAAGCTGCTGAAGCTCGATCGCGTCGGCATTCACGACAATTTCTTCGAGATTGGAGGCAATTCTTTGATGACGCTGCAAGTTGCAGTCCAACTTCGGGATCTGCTAGCCACTGACTTACCGGTTGTGAAATTGTTCCAGCACCCGACGATCGCCCAATTGGCAAATTATTTAAATCAGGGACAGACTGCAAGCCCATCTAACAACAAATTTCAAGACAGGGCCGATCGGCAAAAAGCTGCTTTTAAACGGCAAAAGCAATCTACCAAAAAACCCTAATTTATGACAAATTCGCAGGAAAACTCAGAACTTGACGGCATTGCGATTATTGGCATGGCGGGCCGCTTTCCCGGCGCTGCCAGTGTCGGTGAATTATGGCAGAATTTGTGCGGCGGAGTGGAGTCTACAACGTTGTTCGGCGACGCGGAACTAGACCCCAGTATTGACCCCAATCTCAGACAAAATCCCAATTACGTCAAAGCTAGAGGAATTATTGACGGTGCCGATCGGTTTGATGCAGCATTTTTCGGCGTGAGTCCCCGCGAAGCCGAAATTACCGACCCCCAGCAGCGCGTTTTTTTAGAAATAGCTTGGGCCGCCCTAGAAAATGCAGGCTGCGATCCGAATACTTTCAACGGCTCGATCGGAGTCTACGCCGGCACGGGCAACAATACTTATTTTCCCAACAACATCGCCGGACGATCGGATGTAATTTCCCGCGCGGGCGAGTTTCAGGTGATGGTAGCCAACGAAAAAGACTACATTGCTACCCGCACCTCTTACAAGCTGAATCTCAAGGGGCCGAGCGTCAGCGTGCATACCGCTTGCTCTACATCATTAGTTGCAGTTTGTCAAGCTTTTTATGCTTTGATGAGCTATCAATGCGATTTAGCCCTGGCCGGCGGGATCTCAATTACGGTTCCCCAAAATAGCGGTTATTTGTATCAAGAAGGGGGGATGTTCTCCAGCGACGGACACTGCAAACCTTTCGACGCCAAGGCTGAAGGAACCGTGTTCGGCAACGCTGCCGGGGCTGTTGTACTCAAGCGTTTGGAAGAAGCGATCGCCGACAGAGATACAATCTATGCGGTAATTCGCGGAGTGGGCTTGAATAACGACGGGGCAGCCAAAGTCAGCTTTGCCGCACCCAGCGTAGACGGGCAAGCAGACGCGATCGCGATGGCGCACGCGATGGCAGACGTGAATCCCGAAACCATATCCTACGTCGAAACCCACGGCACGGCAACCCCCCTGGGCGATCCGATCGAAATAGAAGCGCTGACTCAGGCTTTTGCTCAGAAAACCGCAGCCAAACAATTTTGCGCGATCGGCTCCGTCAAAAGCAACTTCGGACACACGATCGCCGCAGCGGGAGTCACAGGGCTGATCAAAACAGCTTTAGCCCTCAAACACCAGCAAATACCCGCCACTCTGCACTTCGAGCAACCGAATCCAGCCATTGATTTTGCCAACAGCCCCTTCTACGTCAACGCCGAACTCTCGGAATGGAAAGCCGGCAAAACGCCCAGAAGAGCGGGAGTCAGTTCCTTTGGTGTCGGCGGCACCAACGCTCACGTCGTCCTCGAAGAAGCGCCCGCCCTAGAACCGTCAAGTCCTTCTCGCCTGCGGCAGTTGCTGCTGCTGTCGGCGAAAACTCCATCTGCTTTGGACGCAGCTACCGCAAATTTGCGATCGCACCTCGCCCAAAACCCAGAAATCGATCTCGCCGATGCTGCTTACACCCTGCAAACCGGGCGGCAAGCCTTCAATTACCGCCGTTTCGCCGTTTGCAGCGATCGCGCCGATGCCGTGCAGCTACTCGAATCCCTGCCGCCGCTGCGTACAGCAACCCGCTGCGCCGAATCGAGAAATCCGGCAGTAATCTTCATGTTTCCGGGACAAGGGTCGCAATACGTCAATATGGGCTTGAATTTGTACGAATCCGAGCCTTTATTCCGCGAAACGGTCGATCGCTGCGCCGAAATTTTGCAGCCGCACCTCGGCCGAGATTTGCGGAAAGTCCTGTATCCCGGCAGCGATGAAGCCACAGCCGCCGAATCGCTGCGCCAAACTTTCTTGACTCAGCCTGCGATATTTACCGTAGAATACGCGCTTTCCAAGCTGTGGCAGAGTTGGGGCGTCACTCCCCAAGGTGCGATCGGGCACAGCATCGGCGAATTTGTGGCTGCAACGATCGCAGGCGTGTTTTCCCTGGAAGATGCCTTGATGCTGGTGGCAGCGAGAGGGCGCTTGATGCAAGATTTGCCGGGGGGTTCGATGCTGTCGGTGCGCTTACCGGCTGCCGAAGTAGAAGGGCGCTTGAGTGCGGATTTGGCAGTGGCGGCGGTGAATGCGCCGGATTTGTGCGTGGTTTCCGGGCCGACGGAGGCGATCGCACTTTTTCAGCAGCAACTAGAAAGCGAAAGCGTTGTCTGCAAACAACTGCACACTTCCCACGCTTTTCATTCGCCGATGGTAGATTCGATCGTCGAACCTTTCGCCGAATATGTCAAAAAAGTGCAGTTGTCAGCGCCAACTATCCCATTTGTTTCTACTGTAACTGCTAGTTGGATAACAGCGGAACAAGCAACAGATCCGATGTATTGGGCGCGGCATTTGCGGGCAACAGTGCGTTTTGCCGACGGGATAAAAGAGCTTTGGCAAGATCCGAACCGGATACTTTTGGAAGTCGGGCCCAGAACAACGGCTGCTACTTTAGCTCGCAAACAAGCCAAAGATTTGAAAAAACAAGTTGCCATTTCTTCCCTCAGCGACAGCCATGAAAATCAAACTGAATGGGCGGCTTTGTTGAGTGCAGCCGGACAGCTTTGGCTTTGCGGAGTATCGATCGACTGGCAGAGTTTTTATCAGGAGGAAACGCGCGATCGCCTTCCCTTGCCGACTTATCCCTTCGAGAGCAAGCGTTTCTGGATCGAACCAAAAGTGTCAGAGGGGGAGAAAGGGAGAGTGGGAGAGGGGGAGAGTGGGAGAGGGGGAGAGGGAGAAACTTCCCAATTCTCGATGCCCGATGCCCAATTCCCAACTCCCAATTCCCAACAATCAACAGTCAACAGTCAACAGTCAACAGTCAACAACCAATTACTGATGCCAAATTCACAGGTTGAAACCAAACAAGCTGCGCGCAAATACAGACTTATCCCTGTAATTAAAAACATCCTTGAAGAAACTTCGGGCGAGGATTTAGGCAGTGTTGATGAGGACTTAACTTTCCTAGAAATGGGTTTAGATTCTCTATCTTTAACTCAAGTAGCGCTGAATTTGCAAAAAGAATTTAGCATCAAAATTACCTTTCGCCAGCTATTAGAAACTGTGCCAACTCTCGGCACTTTATCTGAATTTATCGATGGTGCTCTGCCGCCGGAGGTTTTGCCTGCAACTCCTGTCGTCCAACAAGCCGCACCCGTACCAGCACCCGCACCGGCGATCGCACCGACAGCAGCACCTCCTGCGCCCATTGCCACTCCCGTTGCAGTCAGCGCCCCTGTAAATCTGCCCTTGCCCAGTCTCCAGCCCGCAGCGATTCCCGTACAGTCTGGCAATCTCGAATACCTGATCGGCCAGCAGTTGCAAATTATGTCGCGACAGCTAGAACTGTTGGGCGGCGCTGGTTTGGTTCCCGCACAGCCGGCACCGACAACTAACGGTCAAGTTATGCCGCAGCCGCCGGCACCCGTTCAAAATACCCCGCAATCCCAGACTAACGGCAGCGCGATCGCACCAACAGCAGCACCCACAGCAGAACCAACAGCAGAACCAAAAAAGGTGTTCGGTGCCGCCGCCCGCATCGACACCTCCGATCGCGACGGATTAACTCCGCAGCAATCATCATATTTAGAAACATTTGTCAAGCGATATACGGCGCGAACTCAGAAATCCAAACAGTACACTCAGACTCACCGCCACCACCTCGCCGATCCGCGGGTAGTTTCGGGGTTTAACCGGACGATGAAAGAGTTGGTTTATCCAATTGTGGTGGGGCGATCGTCGGGTTCTAAACTTTGGGATGAAGACGGTAACGAGTATGTAGATTTAACCAACGGTTTCGGGTCGAACTTTTTCGGATATTCGCCTGCATTTATTACAGAAGCGATCGCAGCTCAAATGCAGCGCGGGTATGAAATCGGCCCGCAAACACCGCTAGCAGGCGAAGTTGCCGAGCTCGTGTGCGAAATGACAAAACACGATCGCGCCGCCTTCTGCAACACGGGTTCTGAGGCAGTTTTGGGCGCAATGCGCCTGGCCCGCACCGTCACGGGCAACAGTACGATCGTCATGTTTACCGGAGACTATCACGGAATTTTCGACGAAGTAATCGTGCGCGGCACCAAAAAACTGCGATCGCTCGCCGCAGCACCGGGCATTCCCCAATCCGCCGTTGACAATACTTTAATCCTCGACTACGGCGAACCCGAATCCCTGGAAATCCTCAAAGCCCGGGCGGGCGAGTTTGCAGCCATCATGGTAGAACCGGTACAAAGTCGCCGTCCCGACTGGCAACCGCGAGAATTCCTCCACGAAGTGCGCCGGATTACCGAGCAAGCCCATTGCGCCTTCATTATGGACGAAGTGATTACCGGATTCCGCATTGCACCGGGCGGCGCCCAAGAATATTTCGGCGTACAAGCGGATATCGGCACCTACGGCAAAGTTGTCGGCGGCGGGATGCCGATCGGGGTAATCGCGGGGAAATCAGCCTGGATGGACGCTTTAGACGGAGGTTTTTGGCAGTTCGGCGACGACTCGTTCCCAGAAGTTGGCGTTACCTATTTTGCAGGGACTTTTGTGCGCCACCCGCTGACTTTAGCAGCAGCCAAGGCATCCCTCGAATATTTGAAGCGCGGCGGGCCTTCATTGCAGCGCGATCTCAATGCCAAAACTGACAAATTCGTTGCAGAATTGAACGCCATCTTCGATCGAGAGCAAGCACCTTTCACTGTTAAAAACTTCGGTTCCCTGTTCAAAATCACCTACCCCCAAGATTTTACTCATGGAGAACTGCTGTTTTACTCGCTGCGGGAAAAAGGCATTCACATTTGGGATCACCGCCCGTGTTTTCTGACGCTAGCGCATTCCGACGCAGATATTGCTTTTGTCAAAGAAGCATTTAAGGAAAGTATTGCCGAATTGCAGTCAGCCGGATTTTTTCCCGGAGCATCTGGCGGCAATGTTAAGGCGATCGAATTCCACACAAATGGCAATACAAATGGATCGAAATCGTCAATTGCTTTCTCAAACAATTCTCCCGTACCCGGTGCAAAATTAGGGCGAGATCCTAATGGCAATCCAGCTTGGTACATAGCAGATCCAGAGCGTCCAGGAAAACATTTACAAGTAGGAGATAGTTTATCAAATTGACGGTTAGGGTTGGTAATTAAATTCTGTAGGGGCGGGTTTTAGCAACCGTAATTGCCTAAGACCGACCATCTCGACAACCCGCCCCACCCAACGCTCGAACTATCGATCGCGATCGACCTGTAGGGGCGGGTTCACCAACCATAATTGCCACAAATCCATAATCTCAAAAACCCGCCCCCACCCAACGGCAAATCGCAATCTACCAACTTTTAAAATTGAGAATGAATTTCCACTAACAAACCAGGAAAAACGCAAATGCTCCAAACCGCAAAAACTCTTAAAATAGACCGCCGCACTGGTCTGACTCACCAAGAATTCGTCAACGAGTACCGCAATCCAGGCAAACCAGTTATTTTCACAGATTTATCAAAAGATTGGCCGGCCCGAACAAAATTTACGCCGGAGTATTTTCAAGAAAACTTTGGCGATCGAGAAATTGAAATAGGTGGTAACATTTACACGCTCAACAAATTGTTCGATTTGCTCAAGAATTCCACAAAAGAAAATCCGGCTCCCTATCCTTTCAAACTAAATGTCCGCAAAGATTTTGCCGATTTAGAACCCGATATTTCTCCCCGACCGAGTATTGCCACACCCGATCGCACGCACAGCAGTTTAATTCCGAAGATGCTGCTCAATGATTTGTACGACTTAGAAATATTCTTTGGCGGGCCGGGCGGAGAATTTCCTTATTTGCACTACGATTTTCTCGGGCTTTATGCGTATATCAATCAAATTTACGGGGAAAAAGAATTTACAAATTTTCCCCCGGAGCAGCAAAAGTATCTTTACCCAAAACCAGGTGCTCCTTGGCTATCTGAGATTGAAAACCATCACAATCCAGACTTAAAAAAATATCCGCTTTTGGCTGAAGCTACGCCAATAACTATTACAATTTCAGCCGGTGAAACGCTATTTATTCCCTGCGGCTGGTATCACACGGCAAGGTCGCTGACTTTAACCATTTCCGTAGCATTTGACCAACTTTGCGAATCAAACTGGAAATTTTTTACTAACGAATGTTGTATCCCCAGAGGCAAAAATTCGCTCAAAGCCAAGATGATTAATGCTTATCTGACGGGTGCAGGTGCTTTGCTGAGTGCTCGCGAAAGATTGATGGGGATGGAATAATACCAAATTCTGGTTAGTTACTCCCTCGATCAATTGAATCTGCTGTAAATCCCCTAGGGGCGGGTTTGACCAACAATAATTGTCTCTGACTAATAATCTCATAAATCCGCCCCTACCCAACGTTAAATCCCAATCGACCTCTTTAAAACAAATCTCCCATACAACAAAGACAATTGAATTTATTTAGTTGCACTACCGTCGTTAATAGCCAATGAAAATAGCCACAGATTTACGACCAAAACTAACTGCTGTAGACTTCGATCCTTTCGCCGGCGGAGAAGTTTTTGCTTGCGTACCCGCGACAGAATCGCAGAAAGAAATCTGGATTGCCGTGCAAATGGGAGACAAGGCAAATTGCGCCTACAACGAGTCGATGTGTCTGCGGTTGCAAGGAAACCTCGACATTGAATCTCTCCGATTTTCCATTCAGGAATTAGTCCAGCGGCACGAAGCGCTGCGGACAACATTTAGCCCTGACGGATCGACTCTTTGTATTGCGTCGTCGATCGAGATTGATATTCCTTTGATAGATTTGTCAATTTTGGGCGATCGCGATCGTGAATCGAAATTAGCACATTTGCGCCGTCAAGAAGTCGATCTCCCTTTCAATCTAGTGCGCGGGCCGCTGTTTCGCAGTCAAATTATTAAGCTGCAAGAGCAGGAACACATCGTTATTCTCACCGGCCACCACATCATTTGCGATGGCTGGTCTTGGGGCATACTATTCCCAGATTTGGGTGAAATTTATTCTGCAAAAAATCAAGGCTTAGCGGCCAATCTTCCACAGCCAGAAAGTTTTATAGAGTACGCAATTTTACAAGAAGAACAAGCAACAAGTCCCGAAGTTATTGAGGCAGAAAAATATTGGTTAAATCAGTTTTCAGGCACCATTCCAGTGCTGGATTTGCCGACAGACAGAGCGCGGCCTCCTTTGAGAACTTACAAGGGTTCGCGGGAAGATTGGGAACTAAAGCCGGATTTGGTTGCTAACCTCAAACGCCTGGGCAAAAAAGCAGGATGCAGCTTTTTTACAACTCTGTTTGCTGGATTTGAAGCTTTTATGTACCGCTTGTGCGGGCAAGAGGATTTGGTTGTCGGAATGCCTGCGGCGGGACAACTGGTTGGGGGAAAAGACAAGCTTGCGGGACACTGCGTCAGCTTGTTGCCGCTGCGTACTCGAATTAACGGGGAAAAATCTTTTATCGATTATTTGCGATCGCGGCGCACGGCAATTTTAGATGCTCTCGACTGCCAGCAGATTACCTTCGGTACTCTGGTAAAAAAACTAGCAGTGCCGCGGGATTTCAGTCGCATTCCGCTAGTGCCTGTAACTTTTAATCTGGACGTGCAGCTTGCAGAAGAGCAACTTAATTTTGAAGGTTTTAAAGCTGAAGTTTTCTCGAATCCAAGAACTTATGAAAATTTTGAATGGGCAGTAAATGCCAGCGAAACAAAAAACAAACTCGTGCTGGAGTGCCAGTACAATACCAACTTATTTGATGCTGCGACAATCCGCCGCCACATGGGTGAATTTGAAGTGCTGTTAGAGGGGATAGTTGCTAATCCAGAGCGCCCGCTGAAAAACTTGCCGATTTTGACAGCAGCGGAACGGCATCAACTCCTAATTGAGTGGAACAACACTCAAACAAATTATCCCGAATCAGCCTGCATTCACCAACTATTTGAAGTTCAAGCCGAACAAACTCCCGACGCTGTAGCCGTAGTTTTTGGAGAGCAACAGCTAACCTACCAACAGCTAAATTGTCGCGCCAATCAACTCGCACATTACTTGCAAACTTTGGGGGCTGGCCCGGAAGTGTTAGCGGGCATTTGTTTAGATCGCTCTATGGATGCGATCGTCTCACTTTTGGCTGTTCTCAAAGCCGGAGCGGCTTACTTGCCCTTAGACCCCGCTTATCCCAAAGAGCGGCTGGATTTCATGCTCTCAGACGGCAAAATATCGGTGCTTTTGACTCAACAGAACCTAGTAGAAAGACTTCCCGA